>NZ_JBYKYF010000300.1:0-3726 GCF_057736855.1 Sporomusa sp. | reverse complement strand
CCAAACTGGCCGTGTTAATTGACAAACGCGCAGCAGATCGGCTTGTTTCTTCCTATAGGGGGGAAACTGAAATAGTGGCTGGTGAGGAAGGACTGCTAGAAGCTGCTACGTTTCACCAGGCAGATACTGTTTTGACATCACTGGTTGGTTTTGCCGGTCTGAAGCCAACCATTGCTGCCATTAAAGCCAAAAAAAATATTGCTCTAGCTAATAAAGAAACCTTGGTAGCTGCTGGCCAGTTAGTTATGGATTTAGCCAAAGAATATAATGTCAACATTTATCCGGTTGACAGCGAACATAGTGCAATCTTTCAGTGCCTGCAAGGCGAGAATAAAAACCATATTGGGCGGATAATTTTGACTGCATCCGGCGGTCCGTTTCGCGGGCGTACTGCTAAGGAGCTAGTGCATGTTACTGTAGAAGACTGTCTGAAACATCCTAATTGGTCTATGGGACGAAAAATCACCATTGATTCAGCAACTTTGGCGAATAAGGGGCTAGAAGTCATTGAAGCCAAATGGCTCTTTGGCGTGGATTATGATAAAATCGAGGTTTGTGTTCATCCCCAGAGCATTATTCATTCTATGGTCGAATTTGTTGATGGTAGTGTTATAGCCCAAATGGGAATACCCGATATGCGTCTGCCTATTCAGTATGCACTATCGTATCCCGAGCGCATAGCTTCCCAATTTCCACGTCTTGATTTTACTGCGCTTTCAGCATTGACATTCACTGCACCTGACACGGAGAATTTTCCAGCCTTAAAACTGGCCTATGTTGCTGGGAATATGGGCGGAACCATGCCGTGTGTTTTCAACGCTGCCAACGAAGTAGCTGTCTATGCATTCTTGGATGAAAAAATTGGTTTTCTTGATATCCCGCAGATTATAAGGTATACTATGGAAAAACATTCACTTGTTGCCACTCCAGATTTGGAGCAAATACTTTTGGCAGATACATGGGCGCGCCAGTGTGCATTCCAGGCAGTGAATGATTTTGGAAGAAAAGTTTAACCAATTTTTGAAGGGGTGGTTAACGTTTGTCTACCGTTATTGCAACTATCTTTGTTTTTGGTTTGTTAATTCTTGTCCATGAACTTGGTCACTTTATTACTGCAAAGAGCGTGGGTATGAGGGTGGATGAGTTTGCGATAGGCTTTGGACCCAAGCTAATAAGCAAGAAGATCGGTGAAACCATATACTCTCTTCGCATCATCCCGTTAGGTGGCTTTAATAAAATTGCTGGTATGGACCCAGATGAGGAGCAGGATGAACGTTCGTTCAATGCTAAGCCTATCTGGGCGAGAATATTGGTTATTGTGGCTGGTTCTGCTATGAATCTTGTGTTGCCTGTCATATTGTTATTCATAGTATTTATGAGTGCCGGCATTGACACCCCTTCTACGCAACCAATCATTGGTAAGATATTTCCCAATAAGCCCGCTGCTAATGCTGGTTTGCTGCCTGGTGACAAAATTGTTTCCGTTAATGGTAAGCCTATTGAAGTATGGAGTGACTTTGTTAGTGTTATTCATACAAATCCAGGTAAAAACCTTACCATAACCTATTCGCGAGGCACTGAGCAAAGCAAAACAGTAATACTGACTCCTGAATATGATGAAAAGACGCAGCGGGGAATTATTGGTGTTATGCCAATCATTCAAAAGTATCAGCCAGGTGTGATTGAGTCTATCGGATTAGCCGCTAAACAAACCTTGTTTGTCGCCAAAAGTATGATTATTGGCATTGGTGAGATGATTACCGGTAAAACTGCCGCTGATGTTGCCGGACCAATAGGTGTTGCGCAAATGGCTGGTGAAGTCGCTCAGCTTGGAATTATTCCTTTACTGCAGTTTGCTGCTTTTCTAAGTATTAATCTAGGTCTGATTAATCTATTGCCTGTGCCGGTTTTAGATGGTGGTCATGTTGTCACACTTGCGGTGGAAGGACTTAGAGGTAAGCCTTTGAATAGAAACCAAATGCAATTTATCCAGATGATTGGCTTTGCATTGCTGATGCTTTTATTTGCGGTGGCAACTTTTAAAGATATATCACGATTAAATTTATTTTAAGCTGGTGATGATGTATGCAACGCAGGCGAACGCGCCCAATACAAATTGGCAAAATAACTATAGGTGGTAATGCACCGATTTCAGTACAATCCATGACTAACACTCGTACCGAAAATGTTACTGAAACGGTTGCACAAATTAAGCGCCTGCTTGATGCCGGGTGTGATATTGTTCGGATTGCTGTACCGGATATGAAGGCTGCTCAAGCTATTGATGCAATTAAATCAGCGATAGAGGTTCCGTTGATAGCCGATATCCATTTTGACTATCGTTTGGCGCTTGCGGCTATTGAGCGCGGGGTTAATGGCCTGCGCTTAAACCCAGGGAATATTGGCGATGCTGATCAGGTAGCAGCGGTTGTTAAAGCAGCTAAACAGCAACAAATTCCTATTCGCATTGGTGTTAACGCCGGATCTTTGAGTAAAGATTTACTTGCCAAACATGGTGGAAGACCGACAGCAGAAGCGATGGTTGAAAGTGCATTGCGGCATATCCATATTTTAGAAAAACATGATTTTAATGATATAAAAATATCGTTAAAAGCCCATGATGTACCGTTGACTATCCGTGCTTATCAACTTATGTCAGAAGCAGTGGATTATCCTTTGCATCTTGGCATAACCGAGGCTGGAACAGTACGCTCAGGAGTAATTAAGTCGGCAGTAGGAATTGGAGCGCTGTTGGCTCAAGGAATTGGAGATACTATTAGAGTATCATTAACCGGTGACCCAGTAGAAGAGGTTCGGGTGGCCAATGAGATTCTTAAGTCATTAGGTCTACGGCAATATGGACCTACGCTGGTATCTTGTCCAACTTGTGGTCGCTGCCAGATTAATTTGGTGGATATTGCTGAAACCGTGGAAAATAAGCTGAAATCCTGCAGCAAACCCATTACTGTTGCAGTAATGGGGTGTGTGGTAAATGGACCTGGGGAAGCCAAAGAAGCGGATGTCGGTATTGCCGGAGGCAAAGGCGAAGGACTGCTATTTCGTAAGGGTGAAATTATTCGTAAAGTGCCGGAGGGTGAACTGATTAACGCATTATTTGCTGAAATTGATAAACTGAATAAGGAGGCTGACAACTAATATGCGTGTTTCCCAATTATTTGCACCCACATTAAGAGAAACCCCGGCTGAGGCCGAAGTAATAAGTCATCAATTAATGCTTAGGGCTGGATTAATTCGTAAGGCTGCTGGTGGAATTTATTCCTACTTGCCATTAGCGTGGCGGGTTTTAAAAAAAATTGAAGCCATTGTGCGCGAAGAAATGGACGCTAAAGGCGGTCAGGAACTGGCAATGCCAATCATTCAGCCAGCAGAAATGTGGCAAGAAACTGGTCGGTGGAATGTGTACGGTGATGAAATGTTTCGCCTCAAAGACCGTCACAACCGCAATTTCTGTTTAGGTCCCACTCATGAAGAAATGATAACTACTCTTGTAAGAAGTGATGTGCGTTCATACCGTCAGTTGCCGCTTTTGTTGTATCAGATTCAAAATAAATATCGGGATGAGATCAGGCCAAGGTTCGGTCTTATGCGGGGACGCGAATTTATTATGAAAGATTTGTACTCATTTGACCGGGATGAAGCAGGTCTTAATGAAAGCTATAATAAAATGTATGATGCCTATTCAAAGATTTTTACCCGTTGCGGCCT
>NZ_JBYKYF010000299.1:1346-3759 GCF_057736855.1 Sporomusa sp. | reverse complement strand
AATAGAAAGCCGCTTTTTGCCTTACGGCATAAAAGCGGCTTTGTCTACAATCTGGGCAAACCCTCCCAGGGTTTGCCACTAAAATTCCTTATTGCTCATTTTATGTTAGCTTCAACTGTAATCCAATATTTAGCAAGCCTGCTTAATCTTCTTAATCTCCTCAATCAGAATAGGCAATACCTCTAAAACATCACCCACAATTCCGAAGTCGGCAACTTTAAAGATAGGCGCATCAGGATCCTTGTTAATAGCAATGATAACATCTGACGTGGACATGCCAGCCAAATGCTGGATAGCACCACTAATACCACAGGCGATATACACTTTGGGAGCTACGGTTTTACCAGTTTGTCCTACCTGATGAATCGCAGGTTTCCAGCCAGCATCAACAGCCGCCCGTGAAGCACCGACAGCTCCACCGAGGGTCTTGGCCAATTCCTCAATAAGTGCAAAATTTTCAGGTTTACCCATCCCTCGGCCACCAGCAACAATGAACTGAGCCTCCTCAAGATTACAAGAAGCAGTTTCATTGACTGTAAGCAATTCAATAAACTTTGTCCGAATATCTTCGGGTTTAACTTTGCTTGCCACTCGAACCACTTCGCCCTGACGGGAAGGATCTGGTACAGGACGTTTAAATACATTGGGACGGACAGTTCCCATCTGCGGCCGATGATTAGGACATAAAATGGTAGCCATAATGTTGCCGCCAAAAGCTGGACGCGTCCATGCGACAAGCCCGGTTTCCTCATCAATGCCTAAATTAGTGCAATCAGCCGTTAAGCCTGTACCTACTCGGCAGGCCACTCTTGGGCCAAGGTCGCGCCCATCATTGGTTGCCCCCATCAAGATAACCGAAGGCTTATATGTATTGATTAAATCAGTTAAGGCAATCGTATAGGCGTCGGTGCTATAGTGCTTATATTCCGCACCTTCGACCAAATACACTTTGTCAGCACCACTGGCAATCATATCTTTGGATAAATGTTCCACACTATCGCCAATAATAACAGCAGCCAATTCCTGTCCCAGAGCATCAGCCAGTTTACGGCCCTCTCCCAGCAATTCAAGACCAACATTGCGAGCCTTGCCACGGAATTGTTCAATATATACCCATACACCCTTATAATCACTGGTATCGGTTGCCGGTTTCTCGGCAGCCGGACGCGTAATGGCCGTTACGGCACATACATCAATACACGCACCACAAACTGTACAAGCATCGGTAATAATAGCTTTATCGCCTTCCATGACAATCGCGCCAAACGGACAAACGTTAACACAGGCACTGCAGCCGATGCACTGATCTTTATCTATAATTACAGCCATTTATAATTCCCCCTTACATTAAATAATCTTTGCCTGATTAAGTTTAGTCAGCAAAAGATTTACAGCAGCACGGGCAGTATCTTCCTGAATGATCTCACCCTGCACCCGTTGCTGGGGGGTAAAAATGCGGCGAACTTGGGTAGGTGAACCTTTAAGCCCAATTTCGTCCAAATTTACATCCACATCGGCAGCTGTCCAGACAGGTATCTCTGTGCGATTGGCTTTCATTCTGCCTTTAATATTGGGGTAACGCGGTTCATTAATGGATTTGACTACACTAACTAAAACAGGCAACTTGGTTTCAATAACCTCATAGCCTTCTTCATGTTCACGTTCCACCCTGACTACCTCATCAGCAATATCAAGCTTAGAAACATACGTAAGCTGAGGGATATTCAAGTGTTCAGCTATCTCTGGCCCTACTTGGGCAGTATCGCCATCTATGGCTTGCTTGCCACAAAGTATAATGTCAAAATGGCCGATTTTTCTAATGCCTGCAGCCAATGCCCGGCTGGTAGCTAGCGTATCGGCACCACCAAAGGCGCGGTCACTTAACAAAATAGCCGCATCGGCCCCCATGGCAATACATTCTTTAAGCGCCTCAGTAGCTTGTGGTGGTCCCATAGAAATTACCGTCACTCGCCCACCATGTTTTTCTCTTAGTCTTAACGCTTCTTCTAACGCATTTTTGTCAAAAGGATTAACAATACTAGGCACACCTTGTCGAATCAGCGTATTTGTCTGCGGGTCAATTTTAACCTCGGTAGTGTCAGGCACCTGCTTGACAAAGACAATAATCTCCATGTAATATCCTCCTGTTATAAATATCATAATACTGTTAACAACTGTAATCTCTCTTATTCTAATATTATTTACTGAAAAACTGCAACATGTTTCGCGCATCCAGTAAAAAGTTTGTCCTTGCTGCTTGAGAATGTCGTCTGTAAATAAGACACTTCCAGGTTCTCTACATATTTAGCCAATAGTTACAGTGCCTTTCCCGAGTATTCCTTCAATCGCACTGATGGCCGCCGCATTAGGATCAATCCAAAATTTTTTCTCGGTTTTTATCACCCGCGGCCGA
>NZ_JBYKYF010000299.1:0-1336 GCF_057736855.1 Sporomusa sp. | reverse complement strand
ACTGCCAACCAAATGCAGGTAAACAACGGTTTGTCCACTGTGTTTTATCAGCACTTCCTGCAACTTAGTCAGAATGGCCGGTGTCTCCTGCTCTTTGCGCAAAGTAATTCTAACCTCGACCCCTGCGTTTTCCAGCAACATAATATCGTCAGCCAATACTTTGGCACCTTCTTCGTGGATATTGAGTCGTCCGGAAACCAGAATCGGCAAATCTGGCGCCAGCAGGCGACCAGTTTTTTCAAACACTTTAGGAAATACAATGACTTCCACTTGTCCAGAGAAATCTTCCAGTGTAATAAAACACATCATGCTGCCGTTTTTAGTAGTAATTCGTTTCGCACTGGCAATTAACCCGCCCACTCGGATCGGTTGCCCATCAGTATATTGGCCTTCGGCTAAACTGCCCAGTGTGGGCAATGTCGCTAATTTCGCGCGGTATTTATCCAGCGGATGACCGGTTACGTAAAAACCGGTTATTTCTTTTTCTAACGCTAATATCTGCTCTTGGGGCATTTCAGGTATATCTGGCAAGGTAACATCATTTACACACTCTAAAGTATCATCGCCAAATAATCCCAACTGTCCTCTTGCCGCGTCTTTCTGCCGACAAGCAGCCACTTCGACGGCTTGCTCCAGCACATGCAATAACTGTGAACGGCGAACTTTGAGCGAATCAAAAGCCCCGCACTTAATCAAACTTTCAATCACCCGTTTATTCACGACCCGCATATCAACCCGGGAACAAAAATCAACAAGCGATGTAAATTTACCACCTGTTTGCCTGGCCTTAAGAATGCTCTCCAAAGCATTACCGCCAGCATTTTTTACCCCAGCCAAACCAAAACGGATTGCCTCACCGTCAACAGAAAACGAGCTGCCGCTGGCATTAATATCTGGCGGCAAAACCGCGATACCCCGACGGCGGCATTCCTCAATATAGTAACCCACCTTATCATTAGCCCCCATGACACTGGTAAGCAGTGCGGCGAAAAATTCCTGCGGATAGTGTGCCTTTAAATATGCTGTTTGATAAGCTACCAAGGCATAGGCAGCACTATGGGATTTGTTAAAACCGTAATCGGCAAAATGAGTCATGAGTTCAAAAATATCCTGGGCTAGTTTCGCGTCAATCCCCCGCTCAATGGCCCCTTTAAGGAAATTCTCGCGCTGCGCGTCCAAGACATCATGTTTCTTTTTTCCCATAGCCCGACGCAAAAGATCAGCTTGTCCCAGAGTAAACCCGGCCAATGTGGATGCAATTTGCATAACCTGTTCCTGGTACAAAATAACGCCAAAAGTATCTTTGAGGATGGGCTCTAAAAGCGGATGCAGATAG
>NZ_JBYKYF010000298.1:0-3768 GCF_057736855.1 Sporomusa sp. | reverse complement strand
GGAGCTTTAGCAGTGGTTGACCGGCTTTAATTACTTGGCCTTCTGTTACATAGAGTTCGCTGAGGCGACCGGAAAATGAGGCATTAATGGGAACTGATGCTGCATTGGTTAGCAGCCCTGTGCGGGTAATTTGTATAGGTTTATTTATGGTAGCTAACGGTACCACTGTAAGGTTTACCGGTGTTCGCGGGGGAGTCTGCCGAAACCACAATGCAAACGGAAGCTGGTTAGACCTAATGACAGACAGCAGGGCTATTACACATAAAAGTAGCGTGAATAACGCGAGTGCGCGAGAATTCTTGCTAAGTCTTTTCATATATGTCACCTCCAAGAAAAGTAAGGAAGCAGTTTCTATGTTCTCACTTTTCATTTTTTGCGTCAAGTAGTAACACAAAAAAATGAAAATTAATATTCTCCAAAAAGCCAACAAAAATGGCTATTTTGCGTTATAATGTATACTATGGAATCTTACAAAAAAGCCAAGGATACATGATTGGCAAGAAAGGAAGCAGTAATGCGTACTTCTCAGGAAACTCATACTAAGAACACTGATAGCAAATATATGGCTGTTTCTGTTAGATGGCTTACATTATTATTTGCTTTTCTTATTCTCCTGGGAATGGGGGTAGATTTTAGCTACAATCACCAGGTGATTAATGCCAGTAGTATTGCCGGCACAGAGTTAGTGCCTTTTCAGCCCAGTGTAATAGGACAGGCTCCAAATATGGAAAATCTAAAACAAGATAGTCATATCATTGCAGCTAAGCCGACGATTTGGCCAGTAAATGGCGAGGTCTCCTCCGGTTTTGGCTGGCGTAATTCTCCTTTGGATAGTGGTAGTGAGTTTCACGCCGGGATTGATATTGCCAGCAATCTGGATACACCGATTGTGGCTACTGCGGATGGTGTAGTGGTGCAGAGTGGATGGGCTGGGGGCTATGGTAATATGGTGCAAATTGACCATGGCAATGGTATAACCACTGTGTATGGGCACAATTCCCGGATCATCGTAACCATCGGACAAAACGTGAAAAAAGGGCAAATTATTGCGTATGTAGGCAGCACTGGAAAAAGTACCGGACCGCATGTTCATTATGAAGTCCGGGTAAACGGCACAGCGGTTGACCCGATTCGCTATTTGGTTCAATACTGATAGTAACCAATAAGAAGAGGAGATGTGAAAATGATTACTTTTGTGTGTTATCCGAAATGTACCACCTGTCAAAAGGCAAAACGCTGGCTGGATGATCATGGTATTGTTTATGAACAGCGCAATATTAAGGAAGAAAATCCGACACTGGCTGAACTAACCGTATGGTATGAAAAAAGCGGACTGGATCTAAAAAAGTTTTTCAACACCAGTGGACTACTGTATAAATCTCTTGCTTTGAAAGATAAGCTGCCCACCATGTCTGAAGATGAGAAGCTTGCTCTGCTGGCGTCTGACGGGATGCTGGTAAAACGGCCGATTCTGATTACTGATAGCCAAGTTTTGGTGGGATTCAAGGAATCCGAGTGGGAGCATGCACTTGGCTGTTAATTCGGGTTGCCTGTTTACCGAAAGCTAAAAATAGCATTGTTTTTTGTCAGAAAATATGTTACAATTTATTCAATACTTGGTAAGCTGTCTGAGATTGAGTGATTTTCACCTTTCTTGCGGCAAACCTTGAATGTTTGTTAACAAAGTTATCGTGCTGATTACATGAGGGTTCGTCCCGAGTGAGAAGGCGAGAGAATAGTGGCGATATGGTGGAGGAGCATGGTATCGCTCTTCTTGCTATTGGCTTTCTATCCTTGTGCCTTCTGGTACAAGGATTTTTATTTCAATTTGGATCTTTAATTAAGGAGAAAGGATATTTATGGAAACAAGGATTGCGCTCATTGGTATTGTCGTTGAAAATAAGGAATCAGCAAAACGGATTAATGATATTCTGCATGAGTATGGAGATTACATTGTAGGCCGCATGGGAATCCCTTATCCTAAACGCAATGTTTCTGTTATCAGCATTTTAATTGATGCTCCTAGCGATACCATCAGCGCACTCTCCGGCAAGCTGGGAATGATTCCCTATGTCAATATTAAAACCGTGTATTCTAAACTAGCTACGCATGCAGATAAATAATCATGTATGTAAACAGGTACTTACTTTTCTACTGGATAACTTCAGCGCGCTAAGAAACTGAGCCTGACAGGGAATTATTTCAGATAGAAAATACTGCGTAAAAAGGGGTCTTGACTATGTATAATGTCAAATCAAAAATTGCAACTGAGTTTATCGATGACCAAGAGATTCTGGATACACTCGAATATGCTCAGAAAAACAAGAGCAATCGGGAGCTTATTAACAGCATTCTGGAAAAAGCTAAGGATTGCAAAGGTCTGACTCACCGGGAAGCGGCTGTATTGTTAGATTGTGATTTAGAAGAAGAAAACGAAAAAATGAAGTCCCTAGCCAAAGAAATTAAACAAAAACTGTACGGAAACCGGATTGTAATGTTTGCCCCTTTATATCTCTCCAATTACTGTATCAATGGTTGTGTGTACTGTCCTTATCATAAAAAAAACAAAAACATTTCCCGCAAAAAGCTTTCACAGGAGGATATTGTCCGCGAAGTCATTGCTTTGCAGGATATGGGGCATAAGCGCCTGGCGCTGGAAACCGGTGAAGATCCTGTTAATAATCCCATCGAATATGTCCTGGAAAGTATTAATACCATCTATAGCATAAAACATAAAAATGGTGCTATTCGCCGGGTAAATGTCAATATTGCCGCAACTACGGTGGAAAACTACCGTAAGTTAAAAGAAGCGGGTATTGGCACCTATATTCTGTTTCAGGAGACCTATAACAAAAAAGCGTATGAAGAGCTGCATCCAACCGGACCCAAGAGCGACTATGCTTTCCATACCGAAGCTATGGATCGGGCAATGGAAGCGGGTATCGATGATGTTGGTCTTGGCGTCTTGTTCGGCTTAAATATGTACCGTTATGATTTTGTTGGTTTACTTATGCATGCTGAACATTTAGAGGCAACTATGGGAGTTGGCCCGCACACCATCAGCGTTCCTCGGATTCGCCCGGCAGATGATATTAATCCTGAAGATTTTACGAATGCCATTTCTGATGACATATTTGCGAAAATAGTAACAGTGCTGCGAATTGCTGTTCCCTATACCGGCATGATTGTTTCTACACGCGAGTCACAGAAAACGCGTGAGCGGGTGCTGGAATTGGGAGTAACTCAAATCAGTGGCGGCTCCAGGACCAGTGTTGGCGGTTATGTTGAACCAGAGGCTGAGGATGATAATTCGGCGCAGTTTGACGTAAATGACCGACGCACACTGGATGAAGTTGTTAACTGGTTATTAGGTCTAGGGTATATTCCAAGCTTCTGTACTGCCTGCTATCGCGAAGGACGTACCGGCGACCGCTTTATGAGTTTGGTAAAATCAGGACAAATAGCGAACTGTTGTCAGCCCAATGCACTTTTGACACTTAAAGAATATTTAGAGGACTATGCTTCGGCAGATACTAAAGCCAAGGGAGAAGCGGTGATTGCCAGCGAAATTTCCCGTATTCCCAACGAAAAAGTTCGTAAACGGGCTATAGAGTATTTGTCTGAAATTGCAAATGGGAAACGAGATTTTCGCTTTTAAACAATAGGATAAAGCCCTGACTCTAATTCCTGCAGGAACAGAGTCAGGGCTTTATTTAGTTTGCCCGGCATGGGCAGTAACTAGGCGGTGAAAGTCCGCTATGGGCTTGG
>NZ_JBYKYF010000297.1:0-3768 GCF_057736855.1 Sporomusa sp. | reverse complement strand
GATTTCAAAGCCGGCATAAGAAAACATTACAATAAGCATGCTGCCTGCAAGTCCGCCTATTCCGCCGGGAAATATAGGCTGTGCAGCCACCTGGCCAGTGGCTGCTCCCTCTGACATAATGCCACTAACGATCGCTACACTCAAAACAATAAATCCGACAATGGCGATGAGTTTTACGGCAGCCAGACCACTTTCCAGTTTGCTTAGACGATCTGCGCCAAACAAATTAAGTACAGTAACAGCAATAATAATGCCCGCGCCCAGAACCGGTAGGGAAACCTCCGGAAGCCACGGACGCAATAGCGCGGCTACGGCAATGGCTTCACTGGACATAGCCAGTACCATCCCTGCCCAGTATACCCATCCTACAACAAAACCAGCTGCAGGACCATAGGCTTTTTGCGCAAAGGTACGAAAGGAACCAGGAGCCGGATCTGCAACCGTCATTTCTGATAATGCATAAAGCGTAATATATACCAAAACGCCACCAATTAGATAATTGATGATAATTGCCGGACCCGCAGTATGAATCGCAACGGCTGACCCAAGAAAAAATGAGCCGCCGATAACGGTTCCTAATGCCATCATTGTTAACTGCCAAGCAGACAAACCTTCGCTTTCTTTGCTCAAGATTAACCCTCCCTAGTAGAATATTTACCCTTATATACAAAAGTATCTACGAAGAAAGGTGTTCTTATGATTATCCTAAAAATCCGCTGTAAAAAAGAGAAAGCCAGAAAAACTATATGTTTTCCCTGGCCTTCTCTTCATCTGTTTTAAGCCACCTTATTCTCGCTACTTTCTGGTTTAACCTTAAACCAAACTGCATACATGGTAGGTAAAACCAGTAAGGTCATAACCGTTGCTCCCAGTAAGCCACCACTAATGGCTACCGCCATTGGACCCCAAAAAGTACTTGGGACTAAAGGCAGCATCCCGAGTATCGCCGCCACCGCGGTAAGCAGGATGGGGCGGAACCTCACAATAGCAGAATTAATAATCGCATCCCATGGAGTCTCACCAGCTTTAATATGCTTTTCAATCTGGTCAATCAGAATCACCGAGTTGCGAATAATCATCCCACTAAGTGCTAAGATTCCAAGCTCAGCTACAAATCCCATAGGCCGCATGGTCAGCAGCATGGCTGCACTTACCCCGATAATGCCGAAAGGTGCAGTAAGCAGCGTAAGAATCATTAAAGAAACTTTTTGCAGTTGCAGCATAAGCAAGATCATAATAACCACTATCATTACCGGAACGGTTTCTAGCAAAAAGCCGATTGAGGTTTTGCTTTGTTCAGATGCTCCGCCAATATCAATGCTGTAACCAGTGGGGAGACTATCACGTATCGGCTGTAAGCTTTCATAAACCTTCTTGGTTGCGTCATTACCGGTTACACCGGAAACAACGTCAGCCTGCACGGTAATCGTCGGCTTTAAATTGTACCGCCATATTAGCCCGTCTTCCGCCTCATAGCTAATATTGGCAATTTGCTCTAATGGTACAAATTTGCCTTGACCGATGTGTACCGGCAAATCTTTGATACTGGCCAAGTCCTTACGGTTTTGTGCGTCAATGCGAAAGACAATATCAATGGTCCGATCTTGTTCATAAAACTCAGCAATCGTAGCACCAGACAATTGAGTCTGCAAATCCAGCGCCAAGCCCTGGCTGTTAATTCCCAGCATTCTGGCTTTGTCTTGATCAACAGTCAAACGCATAACCTTACTTTTTTCATTCCAGTTAAAGTTGACATTTTTCAGGTTAGGGTCAGCAGCCATAACATCTCTTACCTGGTTGGCAATCTCCCGAACCTGCTCATGATCATAGCCGCTAACTCGCAGCATAACAGGATATGCTGAAGGTGGGCCAGTTTGAATTAACTTGATATTACCTTGCACATTTTCAAATTGTTCAGCCAATACCTGTTCAATTTTCATATTTAATGCTTCGCGAGCTTCCAGATCTTTGGCCACTATAATAAACTGCGCAAAATTGTCAGCCGGCAACTTGGGTTCAAAAGTAAGAATAAAGCGTGGTGCTCCCTTACCCACATAATAACTGTAACTCTCAATATTCGGATCACCAGCAAGACTATCGGCAAATCTCTTGGCCTCTTGCTCGGTTGCGGCTAAGGAAGAACCTTCCGGCAACGTCATCTCCACAATGAGTTCAGGACGAATGGAAGGCGGGAAAAAATCCTGTTTTATAAACCCTAGTAAATAGATAGATCCGATAAAGCAAGCTACTGTTGCACTAAGCACAATTTTTCTATGAGTAAGGCACCAGACAAGAATCTGACGAAAGAGCCGGTAAAATTTCGTATCATGAATACTATGCTCTGGCGTTGCAACATGTTTGGGTTTGATGAGCTTATAGCCTACTAGCGGCGCAACCATAACCGAAACAATCCAGGAAATTAGTAGCGCAATAGTAAGAACCGGGAAAAGGCTGCTGGTAAATTCTGCCGAAATACCTTTAGAAAAACCAATGGGTATGAAACCAGCGCAGGTAATCAGCGTACCTGTAAGCATGGGAAAAGCAGTAACCGTATAGGCATAGCAAGCCGCCTGAAAGCGTTCCCAGCCTTCCTCCAATTTTACAGTCATCATCTCAATGGCGATAATGGCATCATCAACCAGCAGTCCCAAAGCCATAATCAATGCACCCAGAGACACTTTGTGCAAATCAATACCGGCAATCGCCATGCAAACAAAGATTCCGGCAATAACTAAAGGTATACAAAGCGCCACAACAACGCCTGATTGAACACCAAGACTGAAAAAGCTAACTGCCAACACAATAACAATAGCTTCAGCCAATGTTTTAACAAACTCGTTTATGGATTCTTTTACTACCTTAGGCTGATTCGATACTTGATGTAATTCCATGCCTAGCGGCAACTCGGTTCTAAGCTTAGCCGTAACATTGGCCAGCTCCTCTCCCAGGGTAAGGATATTCCCTCCTTCAGCCATAGATAACGCAATGCCGATGGCGGGCTGTCCATTAAAAAACATTTTAGGTTCTATAGGGTCAGAATAGCTGCGCTCAATCCTGGCAATATCACCTAACCGGAAGGTGCGCTCATTGACTCTGATGGGCATATTCCTAAGCGCTTCCAGATTCTCAAATAACCCCGACACCCGTACATATACATTATCAGAAGATGTTTCTATCATCCCGGAAGGCGTCATCGCACTTTGTGCTTTTACCGAAGCAATAATAATATTGGGATCTATCCCCAGTCCGGCCAACTTGCTGCTTTCCATTTCGACATAAATTTTTTCTTCCTGTACACCAACAAGTTCAACTTTTTTTACATCATTTACCCCTAATAAAATCCTGCGAATTTTCTCGGCCTGTTCACGCAGTTCTTCGTAACTGTATTCATCTCCCGTTAGGGCATAAATGCTGCCAAACACATCGTCAAACCGGTCATTAAAAGCAGGCCCGACTACGCCTTGTGGTAATGTACCTTTAATATCATTAACCATATTGCGTACTTCAAGCCAAGTAGGACGAATATCTTTGGCCGGGATAGTTTCCTTTAAATTGACATAAATAACAGCCTGCCCCGGGCGGGAGTAGCTTTTTAGATAATCCAGCCCTGGAGTATCCTGTAATTTTTTCTCAATTTTATCGGTTACCTGCTCTTCTACCTCTCTCGCAGTAGCCCCCGGCCAGGCAACAGACACGATCATCTGCCTGATAACAAAATCCGGATCTTCCATTCTGCCCAGCTTTTGATAAGAAAATATGCCTGAGACA
>NZ_JBYKYF010000296.1:0-3772 GCF_057736855.1 Sporomusa sp. | reverse complement strand
GAATGTTTGGTAGCAGACATATCAGGACTGGTGAATTTAGTCATGTAGTGATACCTGGCATAGGTATGCTAGACGAAAACGAATCATGGCAATATTTTGGCGAGTATACATTGAAGAGCAACGCTAATAATATTCACAACTCAAAGGAAAAAATTTCCCCAAGGCATGGAAAAAAGTAAAGAGTAAGAATAATGATATATAACAATAACTATATAAACAATAATGATTAAAACAATAATGATATTAAAATATAAATATAGGTACTTTTTTCCTTGTTTGGTTGTATTTTTTTTCTTGGTTGGTCGTCCAGGTCTTCGCTATCGCTTGACCTGTCCGACGCGCCTGGCGCAATTAGTTTTTCATGGTCAAGGATAATATTTTCCTTGTTGGTTGTTTTGGGCGCGCTACGCGCGCCCTTATATCGGATCAAAACAATTTCTTCTTGTTGATTGTTTCCGCCCCTTCAATATAAAAAATTAGACAGGTTGGCTGATTAGGCCGCCTGTCTGTTGTGCTTTTTGTAGCAAAAAAATATTGACAAGTTGTCAATATATATCAGAAAGGAGAAGATTTGCGTGACCAAAAAACACAAAGGTTTTATCCAATTGTCTAGGGATATTTTGAACGATGATATTTTGAAACAAAACGGATCGGTGGTGAAGGTTTATCTGTATTTGTTATTAAAGATCAATCACTCAGATGTAGAGAAAAACGGCAAAACGTACAAACAGAACGAACATATCACGACATATGAACGGATACAAGATGACTTACACCTTGGTTCGGAATCGGTATCAAAGGCATTAAAATACCTGGCAGAAAATGGCTATATAAAAATCATAGAAGGTACAGGTAGAGGTACTCATATTAGGGTTGCCGCCGATGACGAAGAAAAAGAAAAATTCAAGCAAGAATACCAGCCAAAACAGAAACAAAATAAAAAGTCCTCTGAGAGGACAAACAGGGAAAAACAGAATTTTGTTGTTAATAATATTATAACAAAAACCAAGGAAAAGTCAACAGAGAATGAGGAATTGATAGAACAATTCAAACAAATGTCACAGGAACAAAGATTAGGCATGTTTGCTTTTATTTTTCGGCGGCAAGTTAATAACCAACTAAAACAGTCGGAAATAATCGATTACATCAAAAAGGCAAGCGATGAAACATTAGTCAAGATGTATCAATACCTTACGTCTAGGCCAAAACATGACATAATGACATTGGACGAATTCGCCCAAAAAGCGTTGAATATACCTGACTAATAAGTTGGTTATCTCTTCGATTTTCGAAGAATTAATACTAATTTACTCTTCGATTTTCGAAGAGAAAAAACACCTTTATTCTTCGATTTTCGAAGTGTTTATTCTTCGATTTTCGAAGAATTATCTCTTCGATTTTCGAAGTACAACAATAATGATATAACAATAATTATAAACAATAAATATATTATTATATTACTTCGTAATAATATAAGTTTTGGGCAGGTTTAATTATGCCTTGATTTGGTTTTATTTTTTTCATGAGAAGATTGCCTGTCCCTGCTTCCGCTTACGCTTCAGCATGTCCAGGCAATGCGCTTCGCGCATTATTTTTTTTATCAAGGGTAAGAGATTATTCTTGTTTGGTTGATTATTGGGGCGCGCAGGGCGCGCCCTTATATCAGACTAAAATAATTTCTTCATGTTGATTGTTTCCGCCCCTTCGGGGCGATAAAACTATCACCTTGATTTGTTTAAATACTTATTTTTAAAATAAAATTATTATTAAAAAAAATAATATAAAATAATTCTTATTGTTTGCCCTTCAGGGCTTCGCCCTTCTGGGCAATAGATTATATTTTTCACCTTGATTTGGTTTTATTCTTCTGGTTGATATGGAAAATCTTATAGCCTTGTTTTGGTCGTTCTCTTATATAGATGAAAATGGAAGTTTACATAAAAATAAAATGTATAATCAATATGTTTAAAGATATTCTGATAAAATGGATTAAATCAAATAATGAGGAATTATTTAAAATTGATAAATTAAAGACAATTAAAAGTCGTATAGAGTGCAACATATTTAACACCCTATGATAATTCCGAGTAAATTGCTAGGAAATAAAATAATAATAATTGTTAATAGAAAGTAAAAATAAAGTTAACAAAATAAACATATTATTAATTGTTTTAATTCCGACTAAAATAATAGGAAATAATTTCTGACTGACCAGTCCAATACCATGCGTTGGGAAATAAAAAATATTTCCCAAAATTATTACCTAGTACCAAAAAGTATCTGTATAATACTGATACATGTTCCAGGGTAGACCTCTTTTATTTGCCTGTTTTTATGCTATTTTTTCATGTTTAAACGTTATTTTTTCAGGTTGTATTTTGCGGTAAAGGGTTTTATATTAACCACTATTTACAACCTTAAAAAATCGCATATTTTTTTATTTTCGATGCTTAAATTCGTTGATATTATCTAATAAACAAGCAAAAACAGCCGAAAAAGTATTTGCACATTTTGCTTATTCGTGATTGCTTGTTGTTGCTTGTTTTTTCTCTTGTTTGCAAGGGTAAAAATAACAGTTTTATCACAAAAAAAGCAGGGGTAAGGGTATTATATTAACCTGTGACAAAAAACCTGCTGTAGGGCTTGCTACGGTTCTAAAGGTTCTTAAAGAAACTTTAGAACATACCCCGTAAACAATCCTTACGGGGGGTATTGAGACGACAGGCAAAAGTATGATGTTTATGAAGATAGGTTTAAGACATTTACCAGTAAAGAAATTATTGCTAATGTTCTAAAGGTAGGAGATCTACCTTTAGAAATTGTCAAAGGAAAAACCAACATCATCATTGCTGGGCAGGTTTTCTCAATACCAAACCGTGGTTTGCGTCTTTTTCCGCATAGTACTTATTTTGTTTCTAATATTTATTCATTAATTTTGCATATTTAAAACACATATTCATGTATAAAACCAACAGCCAGGCATATGATTTTGCCTGTTTTTGTACTGTAGAATGTGGACATTTTGCTTGTTTTTGTTCATGCTGTTGGTTATTATGTCCGATAATATTGTTTATGTTAAATTGCTCTATACCTGGTATACAGAGTCACGAAGGGGTTTGTTGTTAACTTATGTTGTTATTATGTTAATAATCCCTGTTAAAAGCCAGGGGGGTAAGTTTCTGGTATCCAATGTCGGGTACCTGGCACAACAGGCGGCGGTATTAAGGACAGGGAAGGTGTTTGTAGTGATTTTCCCTTCGTTTTTCCGTCATTCAGCGGTTTTTTCATTACAGGTTTTTCTATTGGTATATTTCCATTGTGTATTTACATATGGTATAATATTGCGCAAGGAGGGAAAAAGGTCAGCCTATCAGCTAAATCACATATATGTGCAATAGGTAGCTTCTGCTTCCCAAGCCGTGGGTCGCGGGTTCGAATCCCGTTGCCCGCTCCAGTAAAATCAAGCTTTCTAAGCCTGTGGTGCTACCGGGTCAGTGGTCAACATGGTGCTACGGTGGTGCAACGGGTGCAAAAAACTGTTAAAATTAGAGACGGACTTCCTAACAGGAAATTCGTCTTTTATTTGGCTTTATAATCAATGTTGGGGTAAAGCATAAAGTGTAGTGGAGCAGGGGATATACCTACCCTGCTTTTCCCTTTATTTATTAGGAGTTAGCGATATATAAAATCCTATTGGCAATAACAGATGGTAATTGGGGCTTGGGATAGGAGACAATACCAAAATATCTCATAACAGTGGTTACAGAACAAT
>NZ_JBYKYF010000295.1:0-3774 GCF_057736855.1 Sporomusa sp. | reverse complement strand
TTGATCAAGCAGAAAGTATTGTGGTTATGGGACATGCAGGAGAAGACTTTGACAGTCTGGGAGCCTCTTTTGGCGTAGCGAAAATGGTACGTCACATGGGCAAGCAAGTCCATATTGTTGTTAGTCAGCCGGGTTTGGCAATGGATAAATTATCAGAGCTGTTACTGGATTATGAAGAATTTAGGGATTTATTTATATCCCCTATGCAGGCAGCGCTGTTAAGCAACTCCAAGCCGCTGGTGTTTGTTGTTGACACCCACAGGCCAGAGTTGGTAGCCGCACCGGATGTATTAGCCAGAGCTGATCGCACGGTAATTATTGACCATCATCGCCGGGCTGAGACCATTATTCCTAATACCTTACTGGTATATCTTGAACCATCTGCTTCGTCTACCAGTGAGCTGGTTACCGAGCTATTAGGTTATTTTGATGAAAAAATTGAATTAAACCGTCTGGAAGCATCTGCCTTGTACGCAGGAATTGTGGTTGATACGAAAAATTTTGCTGTGCAGACAGGCGTACGTACCTTTGAAGCTGCCTCGTATTTGCGTCGGGCTGGCGCTGATCCCTCGCTGGTGAGGTATTTATTCCGTGTTGATTTTGAGACAATGAAAAACCGGGCGGCAATTATCGACAATACCGAAATGCCACATGAAGGTATAGTGATTGCCATCTGTCCGGAAGATGTCAAAAATCCGCAGGTGGCGGCTGCGCAGACTGCAGATATGCTGCTAACTATTGAAGGTGTGAAGGTAAGTTTTGTCCTATTTAAAACAGAAGAAGGTGTCGCTATTAGTGCCAGATCGCTTGGGGATATCAACGTTCAGGTGATCATGGAAAAACTTGGCGGTGGCGGGCATCAATCGGTAGCAGGTGCTAAAGTAAAAGATGCCACCATGGAAGAAGTAAAAGCGAAAATTATTGAATTAGTAGATAGCTACATAAAGGAGAGTGGAATACATGAAAGTAATTCTGCAGCAAGAAGTGAAAAAACTCGGTAAGAAAGGTGACATTATTGAAGTTTCTGAGGGCTATGCCCGCAACTATCTTTTACCGCAGAAATTGGCCATTCCAGCTACAGCAAATAATATAAATATTGCCAAAATGCAAAAAGCAGCCGAGGAACGCAAAAAAGAGCGTGCTTTGGAAGAAGCCAAGCTGTTGGCTGCACAGATGGCTAAGATTGCTATTACTATTCCGGTTAAAATGGGAGAAGGCGGCCGCTTATTTGGCTCGGTTACAGCAAAAGACATTGCGGAAGCCATAATGAAAGAACATAACCTGGATATTGATAAGCGCAAAATTGAGCTTAAAGATGCCATCAAGTCGTTGGGGACATTTACTGTACCCATTAAACTGCATCCAGAGGTAACTACTGAAATTCAGGTAACTGTTAAAGCTGAGTAAGCGCAGAAAAAAGCAGCCGATGGTTAGTCATGTCTTGCAATGAAAACGTGGTTCAATCCCAAACGGCCATTGCAGAACAGTTCATCATCGTAGCTTTGCTTTTCCAATATAATCCTACTAATTATTAGAAAGGTATTATTTATGAAAGATTTTTTTAGCAAACTAGTACGTAGTGGCAGCAGGGACCGCGCTACTAGCAGCGGTCATGGCAACCAGGAAGACCAGCTAAAACGCCAGGTAGCCGCCCTGTACGGTTTGTACACCGGTGTTCTAGGTGCAGAAAAAGTGGTGCTGAAAGCAGGAAAGCTGGGAGCGTTAGAACTAATGCGTTCCAACAATCTCCCAGAAAGAGTACTGGCGCTACAGAAGCTGGTATTTGAAGATCCGACTATCGATAAGTTACCGACTGTAGCTGAAATTCCAGAACTGCTCAGGGAAATTGAAGATGAACTAGCAGATCTATGTGCCCGCCGCACAGTGGAAGACCGGATTGAAAAGAAAATTGCTGAAAAGATGGAAGAACGCCATCAAGAGTATATTCAGGAAATTCGTACCCAGGTCCTAAAAGAAGAAAGTTCAGCAAATGCAGAGAATCCTCAGACTCTTAAGAAATATGCACTGTTAGAAAAACTGGAGAACCGCAAATTAACCCGTTCGGCCATGGAACTTTTGCGTCAAACATCACTTGATGAAATTATTGGTCAGGAGCGGGCGATAGAGGCGCTCAAGGCGAAATTGGCCTCCCCCTACCCGCAGCATCTTATTCTTTACGGACCTCCTGGTGTCGGTAAAACTACTGCCGCCCGGCTGGTATTGGAAGCGGCAAAAAAGATGCCCAAGACCCCATTTGCTCCTGATGCTCCATTTATTGAAGTTGATGGGACTACTTTGCGCTGGGATCCTCGCGATATTACTAATCCACTTTTAGGCTCGGTTCATGATCCGATTTATCAAGGGGCTCGCCGTGATTTAGCCGATAGTGGTGTGCCAGAACCAAAACCGGGTTTAGCGACAGATGCTCATGGTGGAATTTTGTTTATTGATGAAATTGGCGAAATGGACCCTATGCTGCAAAATAAGTTGCTAAAAGTGCTGGAAGATAAACGAGTGTTTTTTGACTCAGCGTATTATGATCCCTCTGATAGTAATGTTCCTAAATATATCAAAAAGCTATTTGAAGAGGGAGCGCCGGCTGATTTTATTCTCATAGGTGCTACTACCCGTGATGCTAGTGATATCATACCGGCCATTCGTTCACGCTGTGCAGAAATTTATTTTGAACCACTGACCCCTAAACACATCGAAGAAATTGTCTATAATGCAGCAAGTAAGCTGGCAGTTGCCATTGACCCTGAAGTGCCCCAGCTAATTAGCGATTATACGATTGAAGGCAGAAAAGCCGTCAATATCCTGTCAGATGCCTACAGTATGGCACTCATGCGTCTGGGGGAAGCCCACGAGCAGGTGATGATTACGAAAGAGGATATATACCGTGTGGCCCAGGTTAGCCGGCTGTCACCTTATGTTACCCGCAAAGCTACACCGACTGTGGAAGTAGGTAAAGTATTTGGTCTGGGTGTAAGCGGCTATCTTGGATCAGTTCTCGAAATTGAGGCTGTTGCGTTTCCAGCGGAAAAAGGTAAAGGCAGTATTCGCTTTAACGACACCGCTGGTAGCATGGCTAAAGATTCCGTATTTAATGCCGCTGCGGTTGTCCGAAAAATTACCGGCCTGGATTTGGCCAGTTTTGATTTGCATATTAATATTATCGGTGGCGGCCGCATTGATGGACCGTCAGCCGGTACGGCCATCCTTTCGGCGATTATCTCGGCCATAACCGATAAACCGATTCGTCAGGATGTGGCTATCACTGGCGAAATTTCCATTAAAGGCCGGGTAAAAGCCGTTGGCGGTGTTTTTGAAAAGGCCTATGGTGCCAAACAAGCGGGTATAAGAACCATGATTATTCCTGCGGAAAATAAGTCAGATATTCCGGACGGGCATCTTGGTTTGGACATTCGTCCTGTTACTACCGTTGAAGAAGCGCTGGCTATTTTATTTGCTGATAGCCAAGAAGCAAGTGCCTAAATTAATATAAGGCCTATATATTACAGACTGGGTGTGTATTGGAACAAGCTGAGGCGAAGAATAGGTTAACCATACACACCCAGTCTGAGCCTGCACCCTTCTTTAATGATGAATTAGCAATAAAATTGCCGCGCTAAAACGGGTTTGCATAGCATTATGCCCGGCATGCGCGGCATTTTAAGTGAGGAGAGTTTACATGATTGACCGTGTTCCCCCCCAAAACATTGAAGCTGAGCAGGCGGTACTTGGCGCTATGATGATTGAACGTGAAGCCATTTC
>NZ_JBYKYF010000294.1:0-3791 GCF_057736855.1 Sporomusa sp. | reverse complement strand
ACCGCTCATTGATGGTATAACTGGCTGTACTGTTGGAGTTGAGGCACTGGTACGCTGGCTCCATCCGGTACGCGGCCTGATACCGCCGATGGAGTTTATTCCCTTGGCAGAAGAAACTGGGTTGATTGTTCCCATTGGCGAGTGGGTACTCCGAACGGCATGTGCGCAGAATAAAGCCTGGCAGGATGCTGGTCATCGACCGGTGGCAGTATCTGTAAATTTATCTGGCCGCCAGTTCCGCCAACCTGATTTGACAGGCAGGATCAGTCAGGTGTTAAGTGATACAGGATTAGCGCCCGAGTATTTGGAACTGGAAATTACGGAAAGTATTGCTCTTGAAAATGTGGATTATACTATTGCTACTCTCAATGAACTGCGTTCTATGGGTATTAAAATTTCCCTGGATGATTTTGGTACAGGTTATTCTTCACTCAGTTATCTTAAGCGGTTTCCGATCACGACCCTTAAGATTGATCGGATGTTTGTTCAGGATGCTGCCAAACATAATCAGGATGCTGCCATTGTATCAACGATTATTCATTTAGCTCACAACCTTAATCTTACTGTTGTGGCAGAAGGGGTAGAGACTCCTGAACAGCGGCTATTTTTGCGGGAACGCCATTGTAATCTGATGCAAGGATTTTTATTTAGTCGTCCAGTACCTGCAGAACAAGTGATACATTTACTTGATAGTTGCTGGTAAGAATACAGTTCCCGTTACTAAAATTATGGGAACTGTATTTTGCTTTTTTCCGCATACTACCCTATAATTAAAATAACAATTGCCTATGGCAGATATGGTAAGAAAAATCGAGGTGTATGTATATGCTGGATAATTATCACCGGAATGTCTGGAGCTGGTAAGTCACAGGCGATACGGGCCATGGAAGATTTGGGGTACTTTTGCGTCGATAACCTGCCACCCATGTTAATCCCCAAATTTGCGGAATTATGTGCCCAATCAGGCGGTAAAGTCTCCAAGATTGCACTGGTGGTTGATATTCGTGGTGGCGAATTTTTTGACACATTAGTTCAAGTACTGGAAGATATGGAGAAACAAGGTTTTCTGTATGAAATATTATTTTTGGAAGCCTCGGATGCTACCATTATCCGCCGTTACAAAGAAACCCGCCGCCGTCATCCAATGGCACCGCATGGTCGTATTAGCGAAGGTATCAATCGCGAACGTGACCGGCTGGAACAAATTCGGGGAAAGGCGAATCACATCATTGATACTTCAGGACTGTCGACCGCTGAATTGCGAGGAAAGATAACGACGTTATTTGCCGAAGAACGCGAACATGAGCGGATGACAGTTACGGTAGTATCATTTGGTTTTAAATACGGTATTCCACTGGATGCGGATATGGTATTAGATGTTCGCTTTCTTCCCAATCCTTTTTATGTGGAATCCCTTCGCCGTAAAAGCGGACAGGAGGCAGTCGTCGGGGAATATATCTGGAAATGGCCGGTTACCCAGCAGTTTATGGAAAAACTGTCAGGACTCATTGACTTTCTAATTCCCCACTATGTTAAGGAGGGCAAGAGCCAACTGGTGATTGCTATCGGCTGTACTGGTGGCTTGCATCGTTCAGTTTTTGTGGCCGAAAAGATGTTTGAATATCTCAAGAGTAAAGGCTTTAAGGTCAACGTCGAGCATCGGGATATTAAACATAACATTGTTGAATAGCAGGAGATCATGTAAATTTAGAACAGGCTAGCAGGTCCAGTTGCAGGTACTAGATACAATGTTGCCTACAATGCATGGGTGTTTGTTACAGTTAAACAAAATGTACGGCTCGCCCGCAAGTACAACAACACCGTCGCTTAGAAGACGTAACGGCGATAGCAGCAGTGGGGCCTATTGTAACAGCAGCGCACACATGGGCGTTTATCACCTGTTCGGGGGTGAAAGAGTGCATTTATTAAAGTGGTTATATCCTGGCATGAAATTCAAGCGCTGGCTGCTCCTGTTTTCAGCAGGTGTAATTTTTGTCAGCCTCGGTTTGGCCATTGTGTTTAATTATAAATATATAGGTGTGGTGGAAGAAGCCATTTTCCGCCTGTTTTATTTGACAACAGGAAGTTATTACTATGCTGTCACCACCATTGCCGGCATTTTGATTATTGTCTTGGGGCTGGCTACTATGCTGGTAGCAACAAGGCAGATTATTAAGTCAGTCATTAGTGTGTTAGTACCGGAAGGATCAGATAAACTTGTCGAGATTATTTTTGAAAAGCGCAAACTCAACCGAGGTCCAGCGTTGGCCGTCATTGGCGGTGGGACTGGCCTGTCTGTGTTGTTACGCGGCATCAAGAATATTACCAGCAACATAACCGCTATTGTTACGGTGGCCGATGACGGTGGTTCATCCGGACGGCTGCGCGAAGACCTGGGGATTATTCCTCCGGGTGATTTGCGCAATTGTCTGGTGGCGTTAGCTGACACCGAGCCGCTGATGGAAAAGTTATTTCAACACCGGTTTGGTGGACATGGTGAATTGGCTGGTCACAGTTTTGGCAATTTGTTTATCGCCGCTATGGCTGAGATTGTTGGTGATGTTGAGCTGGCGCTTAAGGAATCAAGAAAAGTCCTGGCTGTGCGGGGGCAGGTATTGCCCTCATCCTCCGAACGAGTGCTCTTGGCAGCCGAAATGACTGACGGAACTCGGGTAGAAGGCGAGTCAAAAATTTCGCAGGCAGGCAAGAAAATTAAACAAGTGTTTATTAAGCCTGAAAATGCCACTCCGGTTAAAGGGGCGGTAGAGGCAATTTATGAAGCAGATGCCTGTATTTTGGGGCCTGGCAGCCTGTATACCAGCATCATTCCCAATCTGTTAGTCAAAGGGATTGCCGAGGCGTTACGGGAAAGTGATGCCGTTAAAATCTATATTTGTAATGTAATGACCCAACCGGGCGAAACGGACGGCTATACGGCTTGTGACCATATTAAGGCCATTCTTGACCATGCCGGTCCTGGTTGTATTGATATTGCCGTCGTCAATGTGCAAGAAGTTGCCCCTGAGCTTCGTGAAATATACGCAGCACAGGGGGCCTATCCGGTAGTACCAGATGTAGAAGCTATTGAAGCCCTGGGAATTAAGGTTGTTAAAGCCAATCTGATTTGCGAGACAAATCTCGTGCGGCATGATCCGCGCAGACTGTCGCGGACGATTATGTCAATGGTGTATGATTTAAAACTGAATTCAGATCGGATGCGGCTGTTAGATTATTACATCATGTCAGAAAGTATTAAAAAATTAAAAGAATAATTTAAAGGACTGAAGCTCTTGTCTTTTTCAACAGAAGTTAAAAACGAGCTGGCTCGCATAACTGGCGAGAATAGCTGTTGCTATGACGCTGAATTGGCGGCCTTAATCCGGATGGGAGGAGCCATGTCCATCGGCCGCAATGCTACGCTAGGAATCAATTTCAGCAGTGAAAACGCTGCCGTTACCCGCAAGGCACTTACCTTGATCAAACGGTACGACAATATAAAAACCGAAGTGATGGTTACCCGGGGACGGCGGCTCAAAAAGAATAATACGTATCATGTGCGGGTAGTGCCATCTCCGGGAGTGAATAAACTCTTGGCTTCGCTCGGTATTATGCGCGGCGAGTCCTTAAATGTTCATTCCGATGGAGCTATTTTGCGCAAAACCTGCTGTCGCCGGGCCTATTTGCGGGGGGCGTTTTTGGGTGCTGGTTCCGTTAACCGTCCGGAAGGATCTTATCACCTGGAATTAGTAACAGGCAATGCCGAGCTGGCCAAGTCGCTGGTTCGAGTCATG
>NZ_JBYKYF010000006.1:0-28680 GCF_057736855.1 Sporomusa sp. | reverse complement strand
CGATACTCAGCTTGCCGCCATGCGCGAGTATATAATTAGCTACCTAGAACAATTACCATGGCTCAAACGACTCCATCTTCCTATCGTCGGGGTCGGTGGTACGGCCCGCAATATTGCCAAAATAGACCAAAAGAAAAAGTATTATCCTTTTCCCAAAGTTCACAATTTCCGTGTCGGCCCCATGGCTTTTGACGTAGTATGGCGCGGCCTGGCTATAACCACGTTGGCGCACCGCCGTAAATACCCTGGTCTAAGCAGTGAACGGGCTGATATTATTATCGCTGGTACAGCCATTGTCAAGTCTCTACTGGAAGTATCGCAGGCCACTAATATTATTGTTAGCGGCTGCGGTGTCCGTGAGGGTATGTTTTTGAAATATTATCTTGCCTCCCAACGGCAGCCTGAGGTTATACCTGATATTTTGCTGCATTCCACTCGTAATATGTTATTATTTTACAAAGGAAATGAAGCCCACGCCGAACATGTAGCCAAGCTGGCTGAGACGATGTTTGATAAATGGCAGTCTATTTTACATTTAACAGCACGAGACCGAAAACTACTCCGGGTAGCCGCTTTGCTGCATGATATTGGCATAACCATTAACTACTATGATCATGCCCGCCATAGTGCCTACCTTGTTGAAAACGCCCGCCTATTCGGCCTGACACACCGCGAACAAATGCTGCTGGCCGTAGTGGCCGGCTGGCATAACGGGCCATCCGCCAAATATGTCCGTAATAAGATCTATAGCGAATTTCTTGATCAGAATAACTGGCAAACTGCCCGCAAAATGGCACTGCTCCTGGCTCTGGCCGAGAGTCTCGAGACTACTCAACTCGGCTTAGTAGAAGATGTTGAACCCACCATTACCGGCACACAAGCAGTATTGAAGCTCGTTACCCAATACCCGGTAAGCATTGAACGCCAAGCAGCAGCTCAACATCGCAAATGGTTTAAAAAAGAACTGGGTTATGAACTGGTGATTGTGTAACCCAGCCAACTCCGTCAAGTGCGTTATCATGGATAAATAAGCTGTAGTAATCAATTCTATCTTACATATTTACCAAAATTTTGAATAATACTATAGTAAGCAATCAGGGTCTCTGCTGCTATAAGGAGGAACATCTATGGCCTCATCCTTGGCTGCCACAATCTCAAGGTTTACACTCTTAACAAGATTTGTCCGCGAGGTATTTCCTCTGGTTGATAATGAATTACATACTTGGCATAGTTATGCAAGCACACATGGTATGCGCGAATTGTCCGATCAAGCCCTTGCCAGTATTCATTCAAAAAAATTTCATTGTCAGGGCGGCAGTGTCTATAGCCTCTATAAAGGAGTACCTACCCGCGATTTTGTCCGGCTGGTTGTGGCACTCCAAACCATCAGTGATTATCTGGATAATCTATGCGACAGAGCGGGAGTGGCCGACGAAACTGCCTTTCGCCAATTGCATTTGGCCATGACTGATGCCTTGGACCCAGATAGACCCCTTAATGATTACTATGCAGCCTACCCTTATAAAGATGACGGCGGCTATCTTTCCCAACTCGTCAATACCTGCAGACAGGAAATAGCCAAACTACCGTCCTACCATTTAGTCAAAACAGAAGCTCTCCGCCAGGCCGGATTATATAGTGAACTTCAAACCTATAAACATCTTGATCCATCTATCCGGGAAGACAAGATGCTAACCTGGATAAATAAATATCTTCCAGCTTATCCGGAACTTAGCCCCTGGGAGTTTGCAGCGGCTACCGGCTCAACGCTAGGCATGTTTATGCTCTGTGCAGCCGCTTATAATCCCCAGTTAACTTCGCAGGATGTCGATCAAATTGCTGCAGCCTATTTTCCCTGGATTAACGGCCTACATATTCTGTTAGATTATTTTATTGATGAAGCGGAAGACCGATTAGGCGGCGACCTTAATTTTGTCTTTTATTATCATAGTCCTGAGGAAACCTTACTACGACTTACATACTTTATAAAGCAGGCCAAGAATCAGGCCAAAACCCTGCCAGAGTCGGTTTTTCCCCAATTAGTGGTTGACGGCTTACTGGCGATGTATTTATCAGATCCCAAAACCAATTTGCCGCCAACTCGCGGCATCCGCGATAGCCTGCTGCAATCAGCAGGTTTCTTCCCCCGTTTAATGTACGGATTATGCTGTTTGCTTAGAAAAAAGAAACTGTTATAAACTAACAAGCGAGATTGCACGCCCATGCGGAGCAATCTCGCTTGTTAGTCGTTTTATGATATATGTACCAACAATTATGTTAAGCAAAAACCAGCGTTACTTTTTACTCTGACCAACAATTTTAATAATTGCCAGAGTAAGCTCACCGATATTGTACAAGTCCTCTTCCTTGATATATTCATCTGTGGTATGTACTTTAGACATACCAGTACCTAAAACGGCAGTGGGTATCCCGTAACTATTAAAATAGTTGGCATCACTGCCACCACCCGTTGGCTTAATCACTGGTTTGAGACCAATGCTTTCAGCCGCTTGCCGCGCCAGGGTCACAACCGGTGCTGTTTCAGGCAGCATATAGGCATCATATTCTTTGCTAATAATGACTTCTGCTCGGCCACCTGCTGCTTTGGCAGTTTCTTCAAAAACTTGGCGCATATGCTCTGTTTGCGCCGCTAACTTCGCTGTATTGCGGCTTCGGGCTTCAGCCTTAATCTTAACAACATCAGGCACAATGTTAGTAGCTGTCCCGCCCTGGATAATACCAATATTAGCCGTAGTCTCTGAGTCAATACGGCCATCCTTAAGCTGTGCCAGTGCCTTACCGGCCAGAACAATGGCATTTAGCCCTTCCTCCGGGGCAACTCCCGCATGGGCTTTTTTACCGTAAACAGTAATATCAAGCTTGTTTTGACCAGGAGCCATAGTAACAATTTCTCCCGGTGAGCCGCTGGAATCTAAGGCATAGCCAAAATCAGCCTTGAGCAGTGCGGGGTTTAAATTTTTCGAACCGTTAAGGCCGCCTTCCTCAGCTACCGTAAATACCACCTGGATATCACCATGAGGAATGTTGTGCTCTTTTACCAGACGTAGCGCCTCCAAAATAGCAACCACGCCAGATTTATCATCAGAACCTAATATCGTGTCACCGGCCGAAGTAATGATTCCATCTTTCAGAACAGGAACAATACCACCGCAAGGTTCAACACAGTCAAGATGTGCTGTAAGCAGCAAAGCCGGAGCTTCGGCTACCGTACCAGGAAGAAAGGCAAATACATTACCGCAGTTGCCGCCAATTTTGGCCCCAGTATCATCTTCTGAGACCTCTAGCTGTAAATCAGCCAATTTTTGTTTTACTACATCAGCTACTTCGCGTTCTGCCCTGGTGGAACACTTAATTTGGACTAGTTCAAAAAATTCGTCAAGCATTCGTTTACGATGAATCATGTAAATCCCTCCCTACATATTTATTGATGCACCCAGTCATATTAACAGTATAAGAAAAGACTTGGCCTGTGCCAAGTACTTTCAGACAGCTAATTGCGGAGCACCTACATGGCGTTTCCGGCAAAAGTTAGTCGTACTTATAATGCGATGCAATTCTGGCAGACAAAATTGCAGAAAGGGTGCTAATCATGCCAAAAACCATCATGTTATCCACGCCCTGCGCCAGATTGGCCGCTGAACTTACCAAACAGGGCTTCCGAGTAGTTGACAATACCTACCACAGCCGACCGGGCCAGGCAGTTGACGCTTATTTATATACCAGCTACCGTCCTGATGCCGACTCTCTTTTATCTCACCCCGATCATGCCGATATCAGCCTAGGAAACTACCATGATATCTTGGCAGACCATCCTAGCACTATTATGCTCAATATTACCGGCTTAAACTCTAGCCAGGTTATCGATACCTTACGATACCGGCTATCCCGCCGCCCGCGACTGTAACCATAAGTCTAGCGATACCGGGAAAGCATGGTTCTGCCGCGGGTAACGGCGCCTTCACCAAACTTAGCTTTTACCTCATCAACAGCTTTGGCAATAGCCGTTATTTTTTCTTCTCCTTGATCAAACAAGGACATTTGGCTGCCTGCTACTTCCAGATTGCTCATAGTTACCCCCAGCAGCCGTACTCCTTCATTGAGAGTGATCTGGGCCAGAATCTCTTGGGCATTACGGTAAATGGTCTCATCCAGGTTGGCAGCCACCGCCAGCGTCCGACTACGAGTAATAGTGCGAAACGAGGCAAACCGAACTTTTACGGTAACAGTCCGTCCGCTTACGCCTTGCCGCCTTAGCCGCCAGCCTACCTTTTCCACCAACGCCCACAACTCAGTTTTAAGTTCTTCCAACCCATATAAGTCTTTGGCAAAAGTAGTCTCTTTACCAATTGACTTAGGCTGCCACTCCCCCACCACCGGACGGTTATCCTGACCATTGGCTAATTGATGAAAAATATACCCCTGCTGCCCGCAATGTTTGACAAGCAGCTCCGGGTCAGCCTGAGCGACCTGACCAATAGTAGTAAGTCCCAAACTAGCCAGCTTTTGCGCCATTGTCCGCCCTACACCCCATAGCCGGGTAACAGGAATATCTTTTAGAATGCTAGTTACTTGCTCAGGACGGATAACTACCAAACCATCCGGTTTTTGCATATCTGAGGCCAGCTTAGCCAAAAACTTATTCGGAGCCACACCGGCGGAGGAAGTAAGGCTAAGTTCTGCCTTAATGTGTTCTTTAATCTTACGCGCGATAACTACTGGGTCAGAAAATAAACCTTCCATACCCGTTACATCCAGAAACGCCTCATCCAGGGAAAGTGGTTCAACCAACGGGGAATACTCGGCAAATATATGTAAAATTTCCTGCGACACCTGTCTATATTTTGTATGATTGGGCGGCAAAAAAATGGCCTGCGGACAACGCCGTTTGGCCTCAACCGAAGACATGGCCGAACGGACGCCAAATTTGCGTGCCTCATAGGAAGCGGTAGCGACAACGCCACGTGTTCCTTCACTACCAATAATCACCGGGCGGCCACGAAGCTCCGGATTGTCCCGCTGTTCGATGGCAGCAAAAAAGGCATCCATATCAACATGAATAATCCATCGCTGCATGGTATCACCTCGTATCAAACCCATTAGGAACATATGTTCTGACTCATTATACACCAGGACGTACAGCAAAGCAAGCTAATATACGATTTCTTTTCCATATATTGTAATGCAATCTTCTTTAATTTTCCCGATAAATATGATAAACTTTTGGTATGTAAGAGGAGGGTTATTATGAAACGGAAAATTGCTGTATGTTTACTCGCCTTGCTGGTTCCATTTGTTCCTACTGCTTCGGCAGCACTTCAGCCAATTATCTGGTCAGAATCCATCAAGAAAACGGAAAAACCGGTAACCACTCTCCTGACTCTCTCAGACTATATGGTCATCAAATCGGATCGTACCCTATCAATTCACTTAGGTGACAAACTGCCCATAACCGCCATTGATTTCCGACCTGATACTAATCAAACCATACATATACCGAAACAAGATTTCCTATTCCATATTCATCTCTCAGATAACCTTGATAAATATATCCCGTTTGGCGTAACTAAGTTCTAATCCATAAAAAGTCCCCGGCGTCAGTGCCGCAGGGACTTTTTTTGCATATACATAGCCGTCACAGGATGAAATCTATATTATTACCGGCGAAAATACCTAAATACCTTATCCAAAATATATTCCACCATTTCCTCGCCCGGTAATTCATGAACCCTGACAAATTCAATGTCAAATGTTATATTGGTCAATTTGACAAAAGGTACTAGCTCATGATTGGTCTGCAAAAACGTTGGCGCGCTAAAGGTGTGTACAATCGTCTGTTTTTGACCGACAGGCTTTTCCCGCCGTTTGCTATAATTATCAAAAATACCTTGCACCGAATCTATACAATTTCCTTGTTCATCATAAATAAACGCGTATTTCGGATTCGTTGTAACATGTATCGGCTCATCGCCAATGCCTGCCCGCTCTTTCTCACGCTTGACCCATTCTTTGTCTACATTTATCTGGACATGATCAACCACTGGCTCGATAATATCATGATCCGAATGGGGTAATATTTCGTAGAGAATAATCCCGGACGAAGCAGCCATTTCTTTAATATCTTTTTTATAAACAGGTTGACATACTATCACCCCTACTGTCTGTCCAGGGATGTCCTGAATAATGCGCAGCAATGCAAAAAGTTCATTAAGAGTTACCGTTTCTCTGGCCTGAATAACTGTTTTGTATGTAATTTCGCCATCACTAAACTCCCAGTAGACATCAGCCTGATGCTCTGAAGTCTTTCCCTGAAGAGTAAAGTTATGTTTGGCCACAAGCGTTTTTACTGAAGTTTCCCGTCCAATGGCCTCATATATTTCACGAACAACTTTCTCATAATAATGCTTATTATCAACCAAATTAACACCACCATACAATATACTCTTTATTGGTTTTCTTATATATGACATTTACTCTTGATTTCTTTTCCGGTCAGCCAATACGCTATCATGTGTTATTAGTATGCCCGCAGACCAGTCAATCACCCTCAAAAACTTGTCCGGTACACCTCCCGCCGCAAAATATAACTTTTAGTAAAACCGCCAGGTTCTAAACGTTCCTGTTCCCGAACAAATTGATCGGTTTTAGCACTCAGATTATCTAAATAATGTAGTAGTTCTGCTTCCAAAATCATAGGTTCCACCGGACTGCCCCACTCGGCCTGTCCATGATGGGAAAGAATACAGTGTTTGAGGATTACCTCTACTTCTTCCTCAACTTGCACTTCCCGGCAAGCCTGCCCTACCAGTTCTATCCCTAAAGAGATATGACGGAGCAATTTCCCCTCTTTGGTAAAACCAACAGGCAGCCCCATTGCGTCTACCTCAATCTCCCGAACTTTCCCAATATCGTGAACTAGTGCTGCTGCTAGTAACAAGTCTTTGTTAATTCGTTCATTGCGGACACACTGATCTAAGGCCGCCTCCGCTACCTCCAGCGTATGCAACAGCAAACCGCCAATATAAGCATGGTGATTGCGAACAGCACCCGGATGGCGTTTGAATCGTTCAGTAAAGGGTGTATTGTCCGCAAAAAGATATAACAGCATGTGCCGTAGCTTATCATGGCGTATACTGGCAATCAGATGCTGCAGCTCAAGATACATATTGTCAATATCCCGCGGCGCCACCAGGCCCAACATTTGCAGGGATTGGTCAATTTCCTGTCGTGATGGCACATACACCCTGTCAATGGTCAACTGTGGGCTTTCCTTAAAATAATCCAGTGTGGCTTCAATCCCCAATACGCTGTTTTGCTGAAACAACCCAGCACTCTCCGGTGATATATCCCAAAATTTAGCCGGTATCTCTGAACTAGGATCACTCACAACACAATCGCCGTATGGCTTGCCGTTTTTGGCGGTTTTAACCTCAAACCTAGATACCTGATATATCCCGGACACTCTAAATCCTTTGGGATTTTTCGTTATTTCCCCAAGTCTCATTACGTTCTCCTCTGCCATATTGTACATTCATAAAAAATATGTTAATACATTCTCTTAAACCTAGACAAAATCCTCTGTTTAGGTTTTACTTATATCTATTTACTTTTCACGGAAGGCGGCCATAAAAGAAGTCCTGCATGTTGTGCAGGACTCCGCCTTGTCTATGGCTATAACTTTATACCAAGCATGCAGGTAATGCCTCGCATAGTATAATCTTCTTTAAGAGTAGATAGATTATGGATCGGCAGATCGACATTTTTCACTTTCCGCTCTGCGTAGGATACAGTAAAAGTACTGGTATCAGACAATTTATAACTAATACCGGCTTCGTCCAGAGATGCATCGCTGCCTCTAACCATAGTGGCAAAAAGCGTAGCTTTATCATCCAGTTTATGTATCCCGGTTATTCCAACATGAAACATTGAACGCGAAGCAGGGTCAATATACTGCCCATAAGAAATTGTAGTATGTTCATACCCAGCAATCAACACCAGGTTAGGATTTACTTTATACAGCAGATTTAGATCTGAGGGCTCAGATTTAGCATAACTTCTTACTGATCCTAGAACAGCAAGCGAAGCAGTTTTCTTTTCCGTTCTACAATAACCATCCTTAAACTGCAGCGCAAACTTATCACTTAAACCGGCAGTAACCGAATACTTGTACCCGGAATCACCAGCAGCCCCTATCCCCATATATCCTTGGCCAGTCACTTTAGATTGTAAAGTGCTACCAAACTCCAATACCAATGTTCCCTGTTCAAATTCTGCTGTCGGCGATGCCAAGACCGGAACTCCTGTTAAGATAAGCCCCATAGTTATTGCTGCAATAATGTTACGCATTTTACCTCCTAGTATTATTATTTATTCCTATAAATTAGTCACAAAATTAGTTGTCTGTTCATCATTGTATCACATAATTCGACATTGTAAATGGCGACTGGACAGTCTCCTAATAAAATCCTCACCTTTCTCTGCTCGTAATAATAAACTATACCAAGAAACTAAAGGGGGTATTATGTTGGCATCTTTTGACAGAGTGATTAAACACCTTATAGAAAAATTTCAAGCTGCGCTTGCGCCACTAGAAAAAATCGTTAAAAACCAAGAAATTATGATTGCACAAAACAAGCAAATGATTGAACTGCTCGTGCAATTAAATAATGGCCGATTGCCTGAAAATCAGCCATCAAGCGAGATGAGCGATTGTTCAAACGATAGCGCCAGCAACACAGGCGAAGCATAAACTTACGGTAAGTTCTCAGCAACATTTCGTATAATGCTACAAATCAGGATACACTAACACCGGAGGTGATAGTGTGAAAACAGACAAAACCGGCCACCAAAGTTTTTCAGAAAAGTTTGAAGTGATCAAGCCGGAAAAACAAGAAGACGGCCCATGGGAGTACGAGCAACCGCTTAAATCCCGACCTCCGGTGTTTGAGGACAATCATCCGGCAGAATAATGTAGACTAAAAAGAAAGTAGACCAGGCTATAATAACCTGTTCTACTTTTTTTACTTGACATTATTCGCTAAGTGTGAGACATTCAAAGAAAAAGACAAGGGGCATAGATTATGGAAAACCAGCTAAAATTAGAAGAAACTTGTACTACATGTAAAGGTAGTGGGAATATTGGCAAAAAACCTTGCCCAAATTGCCAAGGCAAAGGAACGGTTCTTACCGAAGAAGGTAAGAAAGTACTCAACTATTTGCGAAACTCCATCAGATCCTCAGAACATTAAAACAACTAAACACAGCCATAAACTCATAAAAACACGGCCTTTGCGGCCGTGTTTTTATGTTGACTTATAACTGCAAACATAGATGATCAACGTTTACTTAAAAATAGCAGCAATCGAATTATACACAGTATAGATGATTAGCAATGCCGTAAAGATGACCAATGGATGATTGCGAAATCGAAGCAAGAAACAAAATCACCTCACATCTTCCATGTTAGTTTATAGTATTCCCCAACAGGAAGATGTTAAACCATATATTAACGCTGGTTAAGCAGCTCTTACATGCATTTCAGCAGTTTTGTAGCGCCATGATAGCGAATAATTTCTTTCACCTTCGATATGGAAATAGCATATTCTTCTGCTGCCAATTGCAGCACAACTAACTGTTCAGACACGCTAGCGCCCCCATTCTTTCAGCTACATACTATATTTGGAAATGGTTTACAGCCGTCTGGAGATCTTGGGCGAGTTTGGCAAGGCTTTGGCTGGAAGCAGCAATCTCTTCCATAGAAGCAGTTTGTTCTTCGGTTGCTGCCGATACCGACTGGGATTGCTCTGCCGCCGCTTTACTATTTTTATCAATTTCCCTTACGGCTTCTACGATTTGCTGGCTACCACTGGCCATCTGCTGCATAGCGGCAGAAATCTCCTGTACTTGGTCTGATACTTGAGTTACCAAAGCTGTGATTTCCTTAAATGCTTCTCCAGCTGCAGTAACAACCTCGGTGCCTACCGCAACCTCGCGCGTACCTTCATTCATCGCAATAACCGCCTTATCGGTATCTCCCTGGATTTCGGCAATCAGAGATGCAATTTGCTTGGCTGCTTCTTGCGACTGTTCTGCCAGCTTACGGACTTCTTCGGCAACAACGGCAAAGCCCCGGCCCTGCTCGCCTGCTCTGGCAGCCTCAATGGCGGCATTAAGTGCCAGTAAATTAGTCTGACCGGCAATTCCGGATATGGTATCAACAATCTGGCCAATCTCTTTTGACCGTTCGCCCAGCTTGGCGACTACCTGCGCCGAGTTGGTGACTGTCTGTTCGATTAACGCCATCTGATTAACGGCTTTCACCACCGACTTTTCGCCTTCTTCCGCTCTTTCAGAAGCTTTCTGCGAATGATCGGCTACCTGGTTAGCGGTAGCTGCAGCTTGCTGGATACCGGCTGATATCTGTTCTACCACGGCAGAAGTATCATCCACTGCCTTTAATTGCCGTTCTGCCCCTTGCGCCACTTCTTGAATGGCACTGGCCACTTGGGTAACAGCATGGGATGACTGTTCGGCACTGGCATACAATTCTTCCGAAGAAGCCGCTACCTGACTAGCCGACTCATTAACCTGCTTCAGTACCGTACGCAGAACGCTTCGCATTCCAATTAAAGTATCGGCCAGTTGGCCAAGCTCATCTTTACTAATGTACTTTCGCGGCTTATCGCGAAAATCGCCTGCTTCGAGTTCCTGACAAACTGATAACATGGCACTAATAGGTACTGTGATCGATCTGGTAATTACAAAGCCGCCCAAGATCAGCAACAAGAATGAACCAGTAATTATACTCAAAATTACGTTTGTAGCAAGCGCAACAGCTTCATCGTTTTTCTTATCCATCTCCTTGGCCTGCTTGGATAAATGGTCGGCAAAAGTCCGCAAGTTATTCGTATACTGCTCAGCCAAAGGAAAAACGTGACTATTGTAATAGGCATACGCCTCTTCCTTCTTGTTTTGAAGTGCCAATGCAATAACCGCCTCACTGCCATTTCTAAAATTGCGTCCGTCGTCCTCGACCTTAGCAAGTAATTCCTTTGCGGTTGGATCCAACTGAGCTTGTTTCAATTCGTTCATAATGTTTTCTACTGTTTGGCTACGTTGCTTAATAAGAGATTGTAATTCTTCCTTTCTCTTGGCATCCTGGGTAAGCATCAATTCCAATAACGCGGAATTTCTTGCTCTTACATGCGCCCGGGTTGCGGTTATTTCCACTGCTGGAACTAACCCTTCATCATACATAGTCGTAAAAGCAGCGCTGCCCTGCTTAAGATAATAAAAGCCCGTATATCCGACTGCACCTAAAGCAATTGATGCTATCAGCATTAGACCAACTAGTTTATACGTTATTTTAAGATTAACCAGCCAATTTTTCATTAAATTCCCTCTTTCTTAGTTATTAGTTCCTGATTTTTTTAGCCTTTCAAAAGCAACAATTAGTGTATCCAGTTTATGGCTTAGCGAAAGGACATCTGGGTCTTGCAGATCATACCTTTTTGCTGCCGCAAGTACATACAACCGACTGCGAGTATCTTCAATAAGAGCGGCATAAGCACTCAAAGTACTGCTTGCTTCTTCACGATTGCTACCCATCATTGGCCGTACAGCCAAATCGTCCATACTGACCAATATTCATACCCCTCCTTCGTTATTGTAGTACCTGCTTGTGCTTGCTTATATAGCAAAAAACGTGCCAATATTGGCACGCTTTACAAAATAATATTCTTATTACTTACAAATTAGAGCAAAAAAGTCCGACAAAAGCAGTTTATTCTGGATAAAAGTAAAATAATAAAGGGTTGCTTTCGATTAGATATAGGTAAAAACAATCCCATTTTGCCCAGAAGATTGTTTCTTTCTAATCAGATCATAACAAGTACTCCCGATTGGTCAGATCATAACAAGTACTCCCGATTGGGCGTCATACATATTGGCCAAAAACTTCAGTGTAATGAAATTTTTGGGTGAAGTTTTTTTCACTTATGCTAACAAACCATCTGCTTCTACTACGTTCATTCTCATTATTTTGTTTTATTTCTACTTGTATTAAAACAGCGTGCCACAAAACGTCTTTTAACGTTTGCGACACGCCTTAAGGATAAATTACCTACTACTATAGAACTGAAACTAATACGCTAACAGCGCTCATTCCCTACTGGCTATCATATATGTTGCAAAAAGCTACTGTTTATGTTGTCATACATGTTGCAAAAAACTACAGTGTAATAAAACGTTTTTCACTTTCTATGCTTTGGCTGTTTTCACTCGCTTCTTTTTCAAACGATAGAATAAGGCTCGCAGTGAAATTCCCAGATAATTAGCGGCAGCCGCCTGATTACCGTTATGAGCGGCTAAGACAGCATCAACAATATCATCGGTAAAGTCTTTTAAAGAATATCCGCCAAGAGGAAAAGGTAAAATTAGTTCCTGTCTGGCAGTATTCACTCCCAGTACCTTGTTGAAGACTTGGCTGCGCAATTCTTCTCCCAGTAAATTGGCAATATGATGAGTTTCTAGTTCCTCCGCATCATAGGCAAAAGCAACATATTCCATAACATTTTTCAATTCCCTTATATTCCCTGGCCAAGATTATTTTCTTAGCAGACCAGCGGCAGCAGCAGACACCCGTTGAAACCGCTTCTTTTTTTGTCTGGCGGCGTCCAGCAGCAGCGCCGTTGCCAGCGGCACAATCTCGTCCTGGCGTTCTCGCAAGGGCGGTACTATAATCTCACCGACTTTCAGCCGGTAATAAAGATCCTGGCGGAATTTCCCTTGTTTTACTAAGTCTTCTAAAGGAACATTGGTAGCGCAAATAATTCGGATATCAGTGGATATTTTCTTCAGACCGCCTACCCGATAAAATTCTTTTTCCTGCAACACCCTAAGCAGCTTTGCCTGCAAGGCAAGCGGGATTTCACCCACTTCGTCAAGAAACAGTGTTCCATGTTGCGCCATATCAAATTTGCCTTTGGCACCTTTAGTCGCACTGCCGGTAAATGCGCCGGCCTCATAGCCAAACATCTCACTTTCAAACAGTGACGGGGTCAACGCGCTGCAGTTGATATCAACAAACGGCCTGGTTTCTACTGCATCCATTGTCATCCCGTAGTGGATGGCTTTGGCAATAATCTCCTTGCCAACGCCTGTTTCCCCTTGAATAAGAACAGGTATTGATCTGTCGGCATGAAAGCGCTCTGCCAGCTCAAGTAGTCGGCGGGTAGCTTCGCCGAAAACTCCCACTTTACCAATAACCGACTCGGCCAGCGCCTTCTTCACATAAAAAAGTTCACGTCGGGTTTCCTCGGTGGCAGCACAAACTTCATCCTCGAATTTTTCTGTCAGCTTCTTGTTTTCTCTAAGCAGCGCTTGATGTTCAGCCACCCGGTCAATAGTCAAAGCAAGTTCCTGGGCATCAACTGGCTTGCGTAGATAATCATAAGCCCCTGCACGCAAAGCGGCAACAGCAGATTCTATATCTGCGTAACCGGTAAACAAAACAATATCTGTCTGCCAGCCATTGGGACGCTCTTTGATTGCTTTTGTCAGCTCAATACCTGACATACCTGGCATACAAATGTCGGCAAGCACCATTGGGTAGTCTGTATTATTAAGTTCGGCCAGGGCTTCAGCCGCACAGGAGCACTCCGTTACCTCGCAATCACGGTCTTGCAAAAACCATCTGACGGTAGACCGGCTATCCTGGTCATCATCTACTAACAATACCCGCATGGGTTAGACCTCCTTACTGCTGCTGAAAAATATTTTGAAGGCAGTTCGACTTTTAGCGTCGGAAACCACTTCAATCCTGCCTTTATAGGAAGATACAATATTTTTGACAATAGCAAGTCCAAGTCCCAGATTATCTTCACGCTTAGTGGAAAACAGAGGGTCAAAAATTCTGCTCCTAACCTCTTCTGCAATGCCTGGACCATTATCCACGACTTCCAGTATAACATCTTTGTCTACATATGTCCGCAGGAAAATATACTTTTCCGACGATTCCATTGTAGCAAGCGCCTGCATACTGTTGAGTAGCAGATTAACCAATATGGTCTCTAAGCCTGTGTTAGTAGCTGATATATACGGCAGATCGGGTTGCAGAGACTGTTTTACCATAATGCCATGGTCGTTAAGCTGCCTGCTGACTATTTTTAACGAATTACTGATCGCGTCATTCAGACTGCAAGGTTGAAGCCGGCTATCATCACTCCGGATAAAGGACCGAAAATGACTAATGATCTCCTGGACCCGATCGGTTTGACGTAATATTTCTTTGCAGATATCAATATATTGGCTAATTCCCTGGCTTTTACCTTCCGCATACGAAAGTACCAAATTGCCGGCAAGCAGCTTAATAGCGTTGAGCGGTTGGCTAATCTCATGCGTTATACCTGCTGCCATCACTCCCATAATACTCATTTTTTCAGTCTTAGCTATTTTTTTCTGAGCCTGAATCAATTCACGCGTCTTTTGCTCCACCAAGTCTTCCAGATATCGCTGATACAGATGCAGCTTAATATGTGCCTCTACCCGTGCTTCTACTTCAGCATATTGAAATGGTTTTGTTATATAATCCACGCCACCAGCTTCAAACGAGCGTACCTTTCCCTGCGTATCGTTCCGCGCACTAATAAAGATAACCGGTATGGAACTCCATACTTTATTCTCCTTTAATTGCCGGCAAACTTCGTATCCGTCCATATCTGGCATAGAAATATCAAGCAAAATCAAGTCCGGCTGACTGCGTGCAACAAACTGCAGCGCTAACCGCCCACTGGGTGCAATCCGAATCTGGTAGCCCCGTGTTGTAAGCATTGATGCAAGTACACTCAGGTTAGCCGGGGTATCATCTACAATCAAGATGGTTGGTTTATATTGATCTTGCAGGAATCCCCGCATCAGCTTCACTCCCCTGCTAATAACTCAATTAGTTGTTCAAACTGATATTGCTGAGTCATAAGGGTTAACGCTGCTGCCACATTGGCATCATGTGCCTTGGCTTGTTCTGCCAGATCCAAAAGGGTATAATAATCCCCTTCCAAAACGGCATCCCGCAGCCTGCTAGTAATCTCAGACGGCAAAACGTTCAACATGTCTGGCTTTAGATGGACTTCCGTTTGCACCCCCCGACGATTTCCTCCATTAATCTCTCCCTGCTCGAACTCATATTCCAGTTGCAGAAGATTACCAATCGCCTCAAACAAATCTGCTTCCTCAAAAGGCTTACTCAAAAAGTTATTAGCTCCTGCCTGAATGGCTTTTTGCCGTTCCTCGGCAAAGGCACTTGCCGTTACCGCAATAATCGGCACATAACCAAACTCAGGATTTGCGCGAATCCGGCGAATGGCTTCAAAACCGTCCATTCCTGCCGGCATTTTTATATCCATAAGAATAATATCCGGACGCCACGTGGCTGCCAGATCGATAGCTTCTTGACCATTGCTGGCCTGCCGAACTGCAAAACCTACCTTTTCCAGCAAGATGGCTAACAACGTACGATTTAGTTCTGCGTCATCCACAATCATAACCCGGTAGGGAGCTGAGCCGCTGCGCACCGCCTTAACCCGCCGACGGGTTATCCGATGCTTGGTCACGTCTTTTTCATCAGCGGGTTGCACCTGAATATAGAACTGAAAAATGCTGCCTTTCCCCGGCTGACTGCTGACTGTAATATCCCCCTTCATTAAGCGGACTATTTCGCGACTGATAGCCAAACCTAAGCCTGTGCCGCTGCCAGCCTCCAGCCCCGCGCTTGCCTGTTCAAAGGTTCGAAACAATCGATCCATATCTTGCGGATAAATTCCGCAACCAGTATCCTCAACTGCAAACTCGAGTCGAATATTGTCTGTATTTTCAGGGAAAAAACGCGCCCGCAAAATAATAACACCTTCGCTGGTAAATTTCACCGCATTGCCCAGTAGATTGATAAGCACTTGCCGCAGCCGTCCTTCATCCAACATAACAGCTCGTGGCAAATTTTCAGCAATATCAATAACAAAATTTAGCCCTTTCTCCTCAGCCCGCAGATAAAACATTTGCCCTATGTCTCGCAACAGCTCCGGCAAATCAGTTGGCGCAGGACGCAGCGTGATCCGTCCTGCTTCAATTTTAGCCATATCCAAAATACCATCAATCAGTTCCAGCAAATGCACACCGGCTTGGTTAATACTTTCCAAATACTGCCTCTGCTGTGGATTCAGGCTTGTTTCCCGCTGCAATAATTGCGAAAACCCCAGAATAGCATTCATCGGTGTCCGAATTTCGTGGGACATATTGGTAATAAACGTACTTTTGGCCCGAGTAGCCAAATCAGCAGCTGCCTTTGCCTGCCGCAGTTCTTCATTAACGGCCAATACTTCCTCGTTCATAGCAAGCAATTCTTCATTCATGGCTGTCAGTTCTTCATTTAAACAGGTTAGTTCGTTGGTCCGTTCTTCTACTTTTATTTCTAGAAGCTGATTGGCTTCTTTTAAGGCTAATTCTGTCCGCTTGCGCGCCGTAATATCCCGGAGATAAACAGCAATCGCCACTGTCTCACCGTTGACAATAATAGGATTTAGGGTACCTTCAAAATATTTATCACCTCTATGGGCATAATGTTCTGTTACCAACCGGCCATTCGTCAGCACCTGACGGTACAAGTCCTCCCAAAAACAAAACATCTCTGGCGGCATTACTTGCCGTAACCTGGTTTCGTCCCTGGGATCTACGCCGTAATTATCAAGATGGTGGTCAATGAGTGCCTGATTACAATATAGTAAGTTAAAATTCCGATCAACAGACCAGATAAAATCTGTGGTACTGTCAAAAATGGCTGTCATATTCGCATTTTGTAGTTCAGCTTCCCGTTTACTGGCCTCCAGCTCAGCTTCCATGCGTTTTCTTGATGTAATATCACGCACACTGTCAATAAATACCACTTCGTTCTCAACCGAAAAGACACTTGCCACTACTTCCCCATAAAATGTAGTACCGTTGGCACGCAGCAGCCTAATTTCATAGCAAACAGGCACCTCTCCCCCATGTTCTCGGTACATGATATTGTGAGCCACTTGTTCATGACATTCTGGCGCGACAAGATCAAATACCGACATACCGATAACTGCCGCTTCAGTTTCATAGCCAAACAAGGCTAAAAATCCTGGGTTAACATATACAATCCGCCCGCGTGTATGCAGGACAATGGCCTCCTGAATAAATTCAACAATCTTCTTGTAACACCAATCACAAGATGTAACAGGTCGGGTCACCGCCTGTGCCGACTGCACTAACAAAGGAAATCGTGAATTTTCTATAAACCTTTTTCATCGTAATCCTACTTTCTCACATTTGATAACGTCCTCAATAATGCGTGTTCGTGTAACGACGATTTATTATCTACCAATACTTGGTTAGATACTTCTCTATAAATATCGGTTTTCCTCTTTACAAAATAAGCCACACCGAGTCACAAGCAGTAAGTGCGCACAATTTTTCGAAAAACGACTATCCATCCATCGCGTACTTATTACCATTGTTGCCGCTTTTTCGCTGGTCATTGAGGATAGTATCCCTCCTTTATCGGAAAACTTGCTCCGCTTCAGTTATCGGATAGTTCACTGGCGGATATACTAATTTCACATCTGTCGGATTAGCGGAGGCTTACCATGGACAAAAAGCAAAAAACTTTTTCTACAGGATTTATTTTGCTGGCACTATTAGTCGCTTGGCTGTTCAATGATTATGTCTACAAGCCATTCGTCATTCGCGAAACCGAGGTCAGCTACCATGCCTTTCTCCAACACTTAAATGAAAATAAAGTTAAGCAGGTTATTTTAACCAGCGACCGCATCATTTTTACCCTAAAGGAAACCGAAGATCAAAAAGAAACTATCGCTAATGTCGTACCGGTTAATGATCCGGACCTAATTGACCGGCTAATCAAGTCTGGAGTTGAGTTTTCGGCTCAAGCGCCAACGCAAAGTTTGCTCTCATCGATATTAGGGTGGTTGCTCCCATTATTGCCGTTACTATTGCTGTGGTATTTTATTTTTAAACGCATGAGCGGAGGGCCGACCGCCATGTCTCTAGGTAAAAGCAAAGCCCACGAAATAGAAGGCGAAATGATTGGAGTTAAATTTGCGGATGTCGGCGGAGTTGGCGAAGCCGAAGTGGAACTAAGGGAAATTATTGATTACCTGGTTAGTCCAGAAAAATTCACCCGCATTGGTGCGAAACTCCCAAAGGGGGTTCTGCTAGTAGGTCCTCCCGGAACCGGTAAAACTTTGCTTGCCAAAGCAACTGCCGGTGAAGCCGGAGTCCCCTTTTTCTTTCTTACAGGCTCTAGTTTTGTCGAAATGTTTGTCGGAGTTGGTGCCGCTAGAGTTCGCGACCTGTTCCAACAGGCTCAGAAAAAAGCTCCCTGTATTATCTTCATTGATGAAATTGATGCCATTGGACAAGCTCGGACAAATATTGGACGTATAGGAGGTAACAGCGAACAAGAAAATACTCTTAATCAGTTGCTGGCAGAAATGGATGGCTTTAAGGCGAATTCCGGCGTGGTCATTATGGCCGCCACCAACCGTCCCGAAATTCTTGATCCGGCATTAGTACGTCCAGGCCGATTTGACCGTCAGATTCAAGTAACACTGCCTACCGAACCGGGACGACTGGAAATCCTCAGAATTCATACCCGTAATATGCCATTAAGCAGTGATGTCCAGTTAGAACGACTGGCCAAAGTAACTGCCGGATTTTCTGGTGCAGAGTTAGCCAACATTGCCAACGAAGCCTCCCTACTGGCTATCAGGCGCAACTCCAATACCATTTCCATGAACGATTTTGACTTGGCCATTGAGCGAGTGGTAGCTGGCTTACAACGTAAAACCCCCCTCTCCCCAGATATTCGTAAAAAAGTGGCTTATCATGAAGTAGGTCATGCCCTGACTGCTTATTATCTTTCGGGAACAGATCCGGTACACAAAATCAGTATTATTCCTACATCCAAGGGTGCTCTCGGCTATACCATGCAGATGCCGGAAGAAGACCACTATCTTATCGGCGAAAACGAATTGCGGTCACGAATGGCAGTCATGCTTGGCGGGCGGGCGGCCGAGCTAATCATTTTTAATGAGGCCTCTACCGGAGCAGCCAATGATTTAGAACGGGCCACTGAAATGGCCCGGCGAATGGTTACCGAGTTCGGCATGTCCCCCAAATTAGGACCTGTCCGGTATGCCGTCGCAGCAGGCAGCTATTTGCAAACTGGGGCTACCAGCCGCAACGATTTAAGTCCCTTAACTATTGCTCATATTGATGAAGAAATTCGTCTCCTTTTGAATGAAGCCCAGTCAACCGCAACCAAAATACTGACCGATCACCTGGACATCCTGCATCAGGTTTCCCAATTCCTGCAGGAGGAAGAAGTCATATCAGGTGCCCAAATGACTGAGATTATACACAACATGTCACCATGAGAAAGCTTGTAATCATCTTTACCATGGTCAAAAACTCCTATCCCTCATCATGGAGGAATAGGAGTTTTTGCTGAGTTTGTTAGCCTTACATTAGCGTTTTACCTGCAAGCGTTTGGGCACTGGTATTCATTTGGTATTCAATCAATTCTTTATACTTTCTCCCAATATCTGAAGTCGGATTAACAAACACTTCAGAAGGCAGCCCTTCTTCCACAATACTCCCCTTATCCATCAGGACAATTCTGTCAGCTACCCGGAGGGCAAAAGGCAATTCGTGAGTCACAACAATCATAGTGCTGGCACGATAACGGGCCAACTCCTCCATGACCACCAGTACTTCCCGCACTAATATGGGATCCAGTGATGCCGTTGGTTCATCCCAAAGCATAAGCTCCGGTTCATACGCCAAAGCTCTAGCAATACCCACACGCTGCTGCTGGCCACCTGACAATTGATCGGGTTTATGACTAAGATGCTTTTCCAAACCAACCTTAATCAGTGCCTCTGTAGCTTTACACTGGGCCGTTTCCCGATCTATCCCGCCCATAACGAGTCCTAGCATGACATTTTCTAAAGCAGTTAACCGTCCAATAAGATTAAAATGCTGAAATACAAAGCCGATGCGTTTGCGCACCTCCCGCAATTCATCGGGTCCCATTGCCAGAATATCGACCCCTTTAAGTAAAATAGAACCGCGATTGGGTTCCACCAGCCGGTTAATGGTTCTAATGGTTGTTGACTTGCCACAACCTGATGGTCCCATTAGCACGACAGTTTCCCCGGTGTTGACGGTAAGGTTGAAATTATTAACAGCCACTAAACTGCCAAATTGTTTATACAGGTTTTGGATGACAAGCATAGCCTCTCCACCTAACCTATTTAAATTTCATTTTTCGCTTATTCAAGGATTGAAGTAATCCCGGACGACTATTAGGAATAACAATTTCACGCATGATTTCATCAAAGGACATTCCCAATGCTTCGCCAGCAATCACTTCATCGGTCGCAAGCGGACTAATTTTTTCCGCATTGTTGGCAATTAACCACCCCAGTGCAGCTCCAAGTAGCGGTACCCCAATCCATGGCAGATAAGGAATACCGCCTCCCGACAAAATAAACATCATGGTCAATAGCAGCGCACCAACAGCCATACCGTAGAGACATTCCGGAGCCGTAAAAGTATTTCTTAGGCCTTGCACCAGCCGCATCCAACCCTTGGCTGCCGGTATTTGGGTCATTGTCCGCTGTCGGCGAATGACACTCATAATAGCAGTATGATCAAGGGTCAGGAAAATAATCGCAGCAATCAACGAAACCATGCCTGCTAAAATAGCTTTGACCTGTGCCAAAATCATCATGACTTCGGCACGGGGATCTGGCTCGATTACTCCTAGCGCGGATGTATATAACGACACATTACTATGTCCTACCACCCGATAAATAACTGGTGCTACCAAATCGATGGTCGTACTACTTTTGGTTAGGATTTGTAACCGTTGGCTGGGAATAACCTGACCGGCAATAAATTTATCCAAAAGTATGATGGATTGACTGATTTCCTCGTCTTTCAGATTAGGCACGGCTGCCCCCAGATATTGCAATTGCGCAGCAACAAAGGCGGTGTCGAAGGTTTGCAACTCTGCCAGACGACCATGAATATCATTCAGTGTACTGCGAGTGCCATTAATATCAAAGGCTTGCAGACTGGCAAGGGTATTATTACCGTTAGCGACTATATCGTCAATAGACGACTGCGCCTGCCGAGCAATTGTTGCTACATTTTCAAGTGCTTCCAGCCCGGCCTGAAGATTAGCCAGATTTTGCTGCGTTACCGTTAACTCGTTAATAGACGATGCTACATCGGCATTAAGCAGCCGGATCACTTGTAAAGTATTCAACAAGGTACCTATGGCCAGCGAAGAATTATTCACTTGCGCCTGAATGCTTCCGGTATTCAAATTAGCCAAACCGCTAGTAGCCGCCTCAATGGTTGTACCTGCATTATCTAAGCTGACCAACGTCTGTTCAATAGCCGCCAGGCTTGTACCGTAATTATCCAAAGCATTGCCGGCAATGGTTGTCATATTTTGGGCATCCTGAGCAATGCCAGGAATCTGTCCGACTAATTTAGCTGTCTCGTTTAATGCGTTTCCTAATGTTACGCGCGGGTTATTAAAACTGGCCGTACCTACTGGATTGCCGATTACAGAATTCACCACGGTATATCCCTGGTTATTGGCCATGTCCATGGCATTTCCTTGCATAACCATGCCTTCTGCCGCCCCATCATTCTTTACGGTTGTTACTTGGACTAAAACATGATCCGGCTCGACGGCAGCTCCAGGAGTAGGAGCATTGGCTGCCGTTCCCTGGAAAGCGATAGTATCACCAATGCTAAACCGTACTCCGGCTGCCGGAGTAATAGTCGCTTTAGTAATAAAGGCGCTTAAAAACCGTTTTAATTCAACCATCGTACTTGTAAGATAAACCATCTCATTATTACGGCTGTCAATAGACACACTTTCCGCATACCCGGCGGCTTTTTCTGCCCGGATAGCATCAGCAATTTGCTCCCCTAAACGTATGCCATTCTCAGGCTCACTGCCAACCGGAAAAGCAATATCAATAATATGATATTGCGAAAATAATTTCTCAATTTCCGCATTGACCGCCGACGAATATTCCAATGACTTTATGATAACGATAACTGAACTCCCGTCACGAAAAGCAAATAACACGCCTTCCATTTGCATGATTTGCTCAATAACCGTATTTATCGCACCATCGGGAACCGCTCTAATAGTTATCCGCGGTTCAGTCATAATACTAACGCCTGATCTGCCAGGGACACTGCCAAATATACTATCGATGGTCTCATAGGTTTGTTTGGTTTTATACTCATCCGGCAAACCTACAAAAAAGCTTGTCAGTCCGCTTAGTGTTGGTCCTTCCTTAAGCGTAGCCCCTGGGAAAACCTGATCGATCACTTTGCCAATCTGAACCTTACCATCTTCTTTCATTTCTTCCCGAACATTAATGATTAGGTCAAATTCACCGTATTCGCCAACCAGCGTGGATATGGTTGCAGAAAAGTAAGTATCAGCCGTCCTTGCTACTATGCCTGCCAATAATGAGCCAAGCGCCACACTGACAATGATAAGTATGACCACATCACGGTTAAAGGTATTTAAAAAGAAGGTTCGTATAATGGCTTTACGAATGGTAGTTAGCGTATTTGCCATGATTGCCCCCCTTATCCTGGCTAGATGACCATGTTATAGTATCTCCCCATACTGGATAATTTACCAATAAAGAGCGGCTTGTCCGAAAGTTGGCTTTTTCGTCTAAGTTTGGTATCATAAACATAGATGCCGCAGGCGTAAGGAGGCAATACCCATGAACAAAAACGGTTTCTGGCGAAAATGCAAAACCTCGCTGTTGATTGTTTTGTTTACCATAATTACCATAGGCTCGGCTCCGGCCACCGCGAATGCTTCCTTGACCAATATTTTGCTAGGCGGTTTTTTACAGTATTACTACTTACAGCAGACATTAACCCATATGCACTATAATGAAAGCGAAAAAATACTGGCCAATTTCAAAAAAGAGTATGGGGTTAACCAAGATGAAACAGCCAATCGCCAATTGAACTCGGTTATGTCTAGGCTATTAGCAAGCATTGATCCTGAAGGAAAGATAAAACCCCCATTCTCCTGGTTTGTCAATAATCAACAAAGTTTTAACGCTTTCTGCGGATTGGGAAATACGGTAAGTGTCAATATCGGTCTATTTCATGAGCTTAATTACAATGAAGATGAACTAGCATTTGTGCTGGCACATGAACTTTCCCATGGCTTAGAACAGCATTCTCTGAAATCATTGCCTAAGATTGTCTCCCTATCCGTAGCCCAGGCTTTGTACCAGGAAAAGAATCCCAATGCTGCCTCAGCCATAACAACTACAATTATTTGCCGCCAACTCATAGCTACCCATACAACCTTGCCTCAGGAAAAACAGGCAGATGCCAACTCGTTTACATATGCAGTCAACGCAGGCTATAATCCGGGTGCGGGAGCGGCTATCTGGGCAAGAATTGCTGCCAAACATGGCACGAAAACACGCAGCTCTTTTGAAAATATCATAAACCCCAATGATCATCCCACCAATCAGGAAAGAATCGAATACTTCAGCAAGCGATTAACCGAATACAGTAATCACAAAGTGAAAGTTGAAAACACTACGGTATATGTAAACGGCAAACCCTGGGTTACCCCCATAGCTGCCGCCAATGGTTTACTTGCCGAGGAACGGGCCTACTTTATTGCCGGCAATTTAGCCACCGTATTTCACAGCATCCCCTCAGGAGCTCCTTGTATCGTAAACAACGGCCAACTCACTATGAACGGCATAATCATTATGGAGCCATTACCTAGCGAGAAAAGCCCAGCAGAGCTTGCTAAGCAATTAAATGGAATTTTAGGTTTTTAGTATCCGACCAACTCTCCCTTTACCGAATCAACCACGCAAAAACCCCCAGGCTCAGTTTGAACCTGGGGGCTATTATGTAGGATTACCTAAATCTCATCTGCATGATTTCATGAATAGCTCTTTTGTGACGCTGGATCTCTTTTTTCTGACGCTCATGCCATTGTTTCTTGGTCTCAAACGGGAGACGTTTCATGTTTTTTTCGTGACGCTTATTCTCTTCCTGAATTCTGCGATTCTTTTCTTTTTCAAACTCTCGCCGCTCATGATCATGCCGATGCTCATAACGCGGCGGATCGCAAGGTCTTGGTGGAGCTGCCTCAACAGCTGTGGCAAACAAACCGACTTGCAGTAAGCCGACCAGGGAGCATATGATTACTTTTTTGGCTACACGTTTTATGGAAACCACTTCCTTTCCATGTAAGTCGGAACCATAATTAATAATAAACTCCTTTTTTTAGAATTATTTTAGAAACTACTTATGTTATAAAAATAATTACGCCCGGTAGCCAAAGCTACCGGGCGATACCGATACCCATCATCGACTGAGCCGAATCTGGGATACTTCACATCTTGTAACTTCAATTTCCTTGTTCCGATGTGCAAAGTTATTAATAAGATATGCAGAAATAGTTACTATGTGCCGAATGGCTTTCATAGTATTATCTCCCTTTCTAGCCAACTTACTTAGTATTAATTATTATATAAGAAAAAAACTTGATAGTCGATGGGGTTTTATGTAAAAACGCTGCGTAAACCGTCTCAGTTTTCGCAGCGTTCATTTTATATTTGATTTTGGGAAACCAGGCTGATCATTGAGAAATCAAGACCTATAGCACTAAACCATTACCTTATTCACAACCAGAAATAGCCGGAAAATATTCTTTTCGGCCAAAAATTTACTGATAATTCTTAATCGCACGCACAGTTGTGGCCAGCCCACATATGCTTGCTCTTACACATCCATTCCTGAACTTCATTCAGAGCTTCGCCAAACCGTTGGAAGTGGACGACTTCCCGTTGCCACAGAAAACGCAATGTATCTTTTACAAGCGGATCATCGGTACAAGCAATCAAATGCTCATAAGTTGTTCGTGCTTTTTGCTCTGCCGCCATGTCTTCGGTCAAATCGGTTATGGGATCGCCGAGGCAGGCAATATATTTAGCACTCCAAGGCACACCATTCGCATCAGTCCAAAACAGTCCATGATTATGCTGAACAAACTGCCCTTCCCAGCCGGCTGCTTTAAACTCTTCGCAGCTAGCCCCATCAACCAGTTTATATACTAAAGCTGCAATCATTTCCATGTGAGCCAGCTCTTCGGTGCCAATATCAGTGAGTAACGCTTTCGCATTATTTGTCGGCATGCTGTAGCGTTGGTTCAAATATCTGAGTGAAGCAGACAATTCACCGTCAGGACCGCCATATTGGGTAATTACCATCTTGGCAAATTTGACGTCTGGACAGGTGACACGTACGGGATGTTCTAGTTTTTTTTCATAGATCCACATATCCACTGCTCCTTATTCCAAAATTATATTTCCCACGGCCAAGGCCCTTGTACCCATTGCCATTGTTCAGGAGACGAAGTGCTAAAACCAAAATTCAGCAATGGTCCAAACTCACATTCATATTTTTCTTTATACTTTCTTAACATTTCTGCCGCACAATTAAAGTCATGCAGTGCCTCTTGGTCACAAGGATGGGTGTCAAGATACAAATTCAGTTCGACGGCAACAAATTCCATCTCCTGGACTTTTTTAAGTAAGGCACGTTGTCTATCAAGTTTCACGTATTTACACCTCCTAACATTATTTCGGGATTTTATAAACGCCCCAGAGTTCCGGGAATAAAGTCCCTTTCATCAGAGCCTCAGGCGGAGTAAAAGCTTGTTCATAAAACTGCCAAGGAACATACGCATGGGCTAGCATTATGCAGTCTGGCATATCGTCACATGCAGCAGATCCCATCATGTCCATACTCTCCATTTTATGTTCATATTCGCTGTTGCACTTCTCCATATCGTCATTCATGTCCATACACATATCCATATCACACATATCATCTACGTCATGCATGTTATCTGGCATCTTCATACCTTTATTTTTAAATAGAGGTTTTGCATACATCTGATGTCTGGTAGCTTTTTTCTTCACTAAGAAAGCCTCCTCTCATTAACTTAGTGTATTTTATGTGAATCCAATAGCAAATGTCACCACAGGAACAAAAAAATTCGGCAGAAACCTGCCGAATTTTTTGTTCATATGTATTAAGATGCCGGCATAATTAAGAAAGCAAGAATATATAATGCCAATCCTGCCCCTCGATACAATACCGCCAGCGCCCAGGCCAAACGAATGAGCGAAACATCTAAGCCGGTATAGGCGCTAAAACCGGCACATACGCCTAACACCATACCATTTGACTGATCCAATGCTAAGTGGCGGTGGATTCCGGCGTCAGGTGTCCCGGTTCCCTGAACAAACTGCCAGATGGTTAACCCACTGAAAAGATAGGCACCTGCCCGAATTAGCCAGATCATACCAAAGCCCCCTTGAGAAATTAGCGCAAGCCGCTAATTTCCGGAATAATTACTAATATAATTTCACTAGTAATTATTTCCGTATCAAGAGGGCTTTAAACATCACTTCTGTTTACTTCACGAGTTTTAGGCGACGACGCGCAGGCGTTGCTTTGCTGCCTGGCTTAAACACCTTGCCGGTACTCCGGCGGCCAACACTAATCAAAAGACCAATCGCGGTACAATTAACAATCAGGGAAGTGCCTCCAAAACTAATAAACGGTAATGGCACACCAGTAACTGGTACGACCCCTGAAACCATGGCAATATTACCAACAGCCTGCCCAACAACCAAAGTCGTCACACCAGCTGCCAAAAATAGTCCATATCCGTCCGGAGCCCTGCTGGCAATCTGGATTCCGTACCAAGCTAAACCGCCCAAAAGCAATAATACCACTGTCGCCCCCAAAAATCCCATTTCCTGACATAACACGGCAAAAGCAAAATCGGTATGCGCTTCTGGCAAATAGTGAAATTTACTGGCTCCCATGCCTAACCCGGAACCAAAAAATCCGCCTGAGCCGATGGCTAACAACGATTGCACAGTCTGATAACCTGATGTCTGCTGATAAGCCCATGGGTCAAGCCAAGCCCAAATGCGTTCAGCCCGGTAAGCAGCAGCATAAACAAGATACACCGTTAACACGCCAGCACCTAGAGCAAGTACATATAGTTCCTGTTTGGGGATACCTGCTAATATATACAACACCAGGCATAGTCCGACAATTACAGCGGCCGTCCCCATATCCGGCTGCCTATGTACAAATGCACCAAGTACTATAGCTACAGCAAGCGGCCATGATTTCAGAGATACTGGCCTACCACGATCAAGCTGAGCTCCAAGATAAGCGGCAGTAACAATAATTACGGTAAGTTTGGCAAACTCTGAAGGTTGGAAAGTAAAACTGCCTATAGTGAGCCAGCGTTTAGCACCATTGGCTTCTACCCCGACAAAATGCACTGCCAACAAAAAACCAATCGCTAACAATATGGCCAACAGGAGCCAGCCGCGCTGAATTTTCCGGTAGTCTATCACCGCAGCAACCAGCAAGGCTATAAACCCCACTGCAAAAGAGATTAAGTGGCGGGTAAGAAAAAAGTAACCGTCACGAAATAATTGGCCACCCAGTACAAAACTGGCACTAAAAATATTAATGGTTCCAATAACAAATAAAATGCCGGTAATAAAAAATACCGCTTCAGCCGGACTAACCCATAATCTAGGAAAGTTCCTAAGCCTCTTTTCTTTCACGTTCTGACGCTCCTCTGCAAAAAGTACGTTAACAAAACAGTATTCAACCCAATATTATATATAAGATGATGAACCATCGACTACAAAACTTCGGGTAAAAAGAGGTGATCCGCATGGGGTAAAGCCATACAAAATATTGGCAGTTGATGCCACTACCCATGCTGTAATTCTTGCCGACGGGCCTAGCGGCGAAATTCTAAAAGAACTACACTATGCACCAGAAGTAACCCCTATCGAACTTGCCGTTACCCCAGATAAAACCAAAGCCTATCTGCCCTGTACCAGTACACATGGTAACAACCGTATTCTCGTAGTCAATCTGACCAGTTTGTCCCTCTACGGCCTGCCGCTGACTATTCCTTACCCGGCTCAGTTCGTCTTAGCAGAAAATAGTCCCACTACCGCCTATCTTGCCGAACCCTGCGGTAACCTACATCGTCTGGACTTAGCCACCATGTCGTCCGAACTGCTAGGATCACCAGCAGTCAAGGCTAGTTGCGTAGGTTTGGCAGCTAATGAGAAAAATATCTATACCGCGTGGGAACACAACGCCGGCGGCACCATTATGGAATTGAATATGTCGGGCACCGTCGTGTGGCAATACGACATGGCCGGTATTCCCACCAATATCATTCTCGCTGGCAATCGGCTGATTGTGCCTTTTACCAATACAGCGTTTACCGGAGAAGGAGCTGTACTGTTTAACTTAAGCAAAAAGCCTTCTTCCCCGAGCGTTATTACCATCCAATGCTCCAGTTGTCCTAGCGGGCTGGCGGCTTATCCCTGTCACGCCGCCGTAACTGCCGACAACCAAACCGCGTACATTGTAAATGAAGACGGAGCGTCGATTGTTGTCGTCGACCTTGAATCA
>NZ_JBYKYF010000293.1:0-3836 GCF_057736855.1 Sporomusa sp. | reverse complement strand
TTTAGAAACAGCCCGCCGTAACAAAGTAATAGGCCACTCGTTAGATGCTTCCGTTAGCCTTTATGCTGCCGGTGAAGAATTAGCAACTCTTTCCGCAATCAAAGAGGATTTAGCTACATTGCTGATTGTATCTAATGTAACTTTATCGGATCAGCTTAACCAAGCTCCAGGTGAAGCCTACCGCGCTGAAAACATGCAACTGGCAGTTGCTGTATCTCCGGCGCAAGGCGGCAAATGCGAACGTTGCTGGATTTATAGTTCAACTGTGGGCCAAGATAATGAGCATCCTGCTCTTTGTCAACGGTGCGCTACTGTAGTAAAAAATATGTAGGCATGAATAAACCGGGAGTTAATCCCGGTTTATTTTTATTAAGCAGGGAATAATAGCGATGGAGGTCTGTTTATATGGATAATAAACATCCAGTCAATATAAGTAATAGTGATAATCAGCAGACTGAGTTTATCAACAGACAATTAGAACGACTGGTCAATCGTTTGGAAGCCATGCGGATTGCCGATTATATGGAGACCCTAGAACGCCCTGCCAGGCTGATTATCACTAATTTTGTGGCTGGTATTGCTCGTGGTTTAGGTATCGCTATTGGTGCCAGTTTGGTATTTGCCTTGTTGCTTTCTTTTCTTAAACAACTAATACTTCTCAACATTCCTGGCATTGGCGGTTTTATTGCTGATATTGTCCGGTTTGTTGAAACCAAGAATGGTACTTTTTAAATCAACATCAGGGAGGATGGCATATGACCAAAGACATTTTTGATTGCATCCGAGAAAGCCATAGTGTTCGAAGTTTTAAACCTGAGCAAATACCTCAGGCTACTTTGACCCGAATTCTTGAGGCCGGTAATATGGCACCGAGTGCTGGCAATCTGCAACCTTGGTATTTCTATGTAGTACAGGACTATGCGGTAAAAGAAAGAATTGCTGAGGCCGCTTTTGATCAAGAACAAATATTAGATGCGCCAACCGTCGTTGTTATTACGGCCGATCCTGCTCGTTCTAACGAACGCTACGGAGAACGCGGTGCCCAATTATATTGTATTCAAGATACGGCAGCGGCTGCGCAAAATATGCTTTTGGCTGCTGAAGGACTAGGAATTGCTGCGTGTTGGGTTGGTGCTTTTGATGAAAGAAAGGTTCAGGAAGCTATCGAAGCTCCGCCGCGACTTAGAGCCGTAGCTATAATATGTCTGGGATATAGTGATGAACAGCCACGAGAATATAAAGAGCGCCTACGTCTGGCTGAGGTTGTTAAATTTATTCACTAAAGAAGGGGATATGATTTTGCACTCAGAATTTCTGGAAAAATCGAAGGCACGGCTAATAGCCAAAAAGCAGGATTTGCTTGAGACTATTTTACAACTTGAAGATAATGGTCTCCGCTCAGCTTTGTCAAATACCACCGGTGAATTAAGCAGCTATGATAATCACCCGGCCGATCTTGGCAGTGAAACTTTTGAACGGGGTAAAGACCTCGGGCTTAAAGATAATGCGCGTGTACTATTAAATAGTATAGAACGGGCCTTGGAAAAAATTCACCATGGCACCTATGGTCGTTGTGATCGTTGCGGAGCTGAAATATCGCAGGAAAGATTGGAGGCATTGCCGTGGGCCACTCAATGCATTGAGTGTCAACAGTTAGTAGAAGAAAATGATCCGACTCCTCGCCCAGTGGAAGAAACAAGGCTTACGCCGCCGTTCAAAAGAAATTTTCTGGATTTGGCCGATAATGAGTTTGTTGGGTATGACGGTGAAGATGTCTTGCAAGATGTTATGCGGTATGGCAGTTCTGATGCACCTCAGGATGTCCTAGGTTCGGAAAATTATGAATCCTTGTTCCTAAATAGTAACGAACACCAGGGGATTGTCGAGTTGAGTGATGCTATTCCCAGTCAACCGGGAAGTACCAGTCGGCATGCCCGCAGGCGACAGGAAAAAGAACAACAAACTAGGCAGTAAGTGCTGATATTATCCCTTTAGGTAGACAGAGAATATTCTGGTTATCTGGAGGGCTTTTCGCGGTGAATAAAGGGGCACTGTTTCACGCTGCATGAGACATATACATCTTCAGTAAGTATATAGTAACAGATACTGTTCAAATCAGGTCTGTTTTTTTTTTTGCAGGATTTTATTTGAAAATGTGTAATCATATATTATTCCGGATATAACTATTTGCGTTGTGTAAACTATGATGTGGTAGAATTGCTGGAGATGGTGTAATGACCTGCCCGAGTGCAAAATTCATGACATTAGCCAAAGTAGGCGTTGTAGGACTGGTTGTAGTTATTTATTTTTTTATGCCAGGAGCACAAGAGTTTGCCAGCGAAGGAATTTCTTATCTACGATCCCGCAATTTCGAAGGTCTGCGCCAGTTTATTCTTTCTTATGGTATATGGGCACCTTTAACCAGTATTGCTCTTATGACACTGCAATCTATGGTACCTTTGGTACCGGGGATCATTATTACCATTACGAATGCTTGGATATTTGGTTGGCAGGCTGGAGCGCTATATTCCTGGACTGGTGCGTTATTGGGCGCAGCCCTGGATTTTGGAATTGCCCGCTGGTATGGACGTCCGGTGGTTGAACGGTTTATCAATGTCAAATATTTGATGTTAACAGATAATTTTCTAAAACGTCATGGCATAATGGCGGTGTTTATTACCAGGCTTATTCCGATAGTTCCATTTAAAGTAATTAGTTATGGCTCAGGTTTAAGCAAGCTTACAGTGTGGAAGTTTATTGCAGCTACAGCCATCGGACAAACACCAGCCATTGTACTTTATTCGATATTTGGTCAAAATCTAGCTGATAATCCGACATTAGCTGCAGGGATAACTACGATATTGGTAGTTATTGGATTAATTGTATATTACTTTCGTGATACACTTGATCGTTACATAATATCTCCCAAAGATAAGTAAAGAAGCGCGGTATTAGTAGCCGTGCTTCTTTACGTTTGCGAATTTTTCCGGTATCATGTTATCATAGTTTATGCAATTGGGTAAAAGATAGGAGAGAGAGTTGGTGCATAGATTATTACCGGCAGTCATTTTCGTGGCAGTAGTCATAATTGATCAGTGGTCAAAACATTATATTCAAGCTCACATGCTACCTGGGATGTCAATACCGGTGGTTGACAATATTTTTCACATTACCTATGTGTTGAATCCAGGTGCTGCTTTTGGTATTTTGGAAAATCAGCGATTGTTTTTTATTATCATTGCGCTGGCAATGTTGGGGTTGATTGCCTACTTTTTTTTCCGCATTCCAGATACCTTTCGCCTTTTGCGGTTGGGTATCAGTCTTTTGGCTGGTGGAGCTCTCGGTAATGTGATTGACCGGGTGCAGACTGGATATGTTGTCGATTTTTTTGATTTTCGTATTTGGCCGGTGTTTAATGTAGCCGATATTGCTATTGTAACAGGGGTTGGCTGCATAATATACACCCTAGTATTTCTGCCTAATTCCACCGAATACCAAGAAAACTAAGATAGGATGATAGTATGGAACAAATTCCAATACATGGTACAGAAACATTACTTGAAGCAATAGCTGATGAACAAGGACTAAGAATTGATGTATTATTAGCCAGACGATTTCCTGATCTTTCGCGGTCACATTTGCAAAAATTAATTAGCGAAGGTTTGGTTACTGTAAATGGTAAATTAACCAAGGCAAATTACAAGGCACAGGCTAAAGATCAAATCAAAATTATCTTTCCTGAAGCAAAACCTGTTGAAATTATCGCAGAGGCCATTCCTTTGGATATACTTTATGAAGACAATGATATTATTGTTATCAATAAGCCGCGAGGCATG
>NZ_JBYKYF010000292.1:0-3851 GCF_057736855.1 Sporomusa sp. | reverse complement strand
TGGCCCGCCATATGGCGTCACGGGTAAGTTCTTTGGATTCAGACATACCTTCGCTTAAGCGTACAGATTCTTTCTGATGATACACTAAATTATACGCACCATTATGGTAAATGTGCATAACAATGAGGCGGGCTGAGTTTGAGCCTAAATCAATAATTGCTACCCGTTCGGTCAAAGTAGTTTCAACTCCTTAACTGCATTTGAGTAGAGAATATTTAGTAACATATTCGCTATTATTAATAAAAACCTTGCTAACATTTTTCTACATGATAATTTTTTATGTGATTAACTTGTTTTTAGATTGCCGTTATTTACTCATGAGAGTATAAGAAACATTTCAAGATAATTGATAACTATGGATGGCACAGACTAACACTTGGATACAGGTTTAAAATGATGAATTTGAAAAATCGTATTACGGTATGCTTGGGTATAGATAAAAAACACAGGATTTAGAGTTCTAATTGTCGAAGAATTGAATATTATAAAAATTATACATATCTAGGAGGAGCCATATGACCAGACATGCACCTGAAAGGTTCGCCGCTATTCATGTCGGTTCAGAACAAATTGGCGTCCAGATTGTTGAATATACTAAGCTGGATGATCTTAAGATTGTTGAACAGAGTTACCGTCAAGTCATGTTGGGCGAGGAAACTTTTAAAACAGGGCGAATTAGCTTTAGTACTGTAAGTGAGATATGCGAACTGCTGAAAGGCTATCGACGGTTATTGTCCGAATACGGTGTACGAGATTACCGACTGGTAGCTACCACGGCAATTCGTGAGGCCCAGAACCAGATGTACATCATTGACCAGATTAAAATCAAAACCGGGCTTACTGTAGAAGTTGTTGAAATGCCGCAAGAGATATTTTACAAATATGTATCACTGGTCAAAACAGTAAACGACCACGGGCTGATGAATTCCCATGACAGTATGCTGTTTGTTGATATTTCCTCAGGCGGTCTAGGATTTACTCTGTATAAAGACGGCAATCTTACATACCAGCAGAACATTCACATTGGTGCGCTTCGCATCAAAGAAAGTTTTAATAAAAATCAGCGCGACTCTGCTCATTTTCATCAGGCGCTTTCAGAATACATCAAAAGTACCATCGAACCAGTAGAAAAGGAAATGAAGCAGCATAACATAAAACGACTGATTTTATCAGGTACTGAAACCAAACTGATTTTGAAAATGCTGGGCAAAGAACAGGGGAAGATTACGTTTGTCAGTTTGTCCGAGTTTGCCAGCCTCTATAAGCAGGTACGTTCACTTAATCTGCCCCAAATTATTAAAACTTTTCATTTGCCAGAGAATAAAGCAGATATTGTGTTGCCCACCATTGTGCTATATAAACAGATACTGTCACTGACAAATCCCGAAGAAATGGTCATTATCAGTGATCAGTTTATTGATGGCGTAATTATTAAGCATATTGCCGAAAAAACCGGACATGAGCATAAACAGCTTATTCAAGACCAGCTTATCAGCTTTTGCTGGGAAATTGGCAAAAAGTATTATTTTGATCCTCTTCATGCCGCTGCTGTAGAAAAATGGTCGCTGATCTTATTTGACAAGTTGGCACGTATTCATGGCTTAGGGGAGCGCCACCGGTTGTTATTAAAGGTAGCAGCCATTCTTCATGACATTGGTAAACATGTGAATTTAAGAAGACACTATTTTTATTCTTACCGGTTAATTATATCCTCTGATTTTATGGGATTTTCCGAAGCGGAAAAACATGTCATTGCGAATGTTGCCCATTATCACTCCAAAGGTACTCCCTCAGACAATGATCCTACTTTTTCCTATTTAACGCCTAATCAAAAAGTTACTGTTTCTAAGCTTTCGGCGATTATTCGGCTGGCGGACGCGCTTGATCGCAGCCACCGTCAAAAAATTAAGCAGGCTGAGGTTGTGTTGCGCGGTGATGAGCTAATCATTACTGTGACCAGTAGCGAGGATATGTCGCTGGAAGCTTGGACGTTTGCTGATAAGGCTGTCTTTTTTGAAGATGTTTTTGGAATCAAGGCTACATTAATCACCAAGGAGGGGTAACAGCAATGGTCAAAGATAAAAGCTGTGATATGCATGACAATCCAGAATACTTTTTTAACAGAGAATTAAGCTGGCTCAAGTTTAACCGGCGAGTATTAGGCGAAGCTGCGGTCAAACATACGCCGTTATTAGAACGTCTCAAATTTATTGCTATTACCAGCTCTAACTTGGATGAGTTTTTCATGATTCGTGTAGCCGGTCTTAAACATCAACTGGAAAGCGGTATTAATAAAGTGGATGCTGCCGGTCTATCGGCGCGACAGCAGCTAATTTGCATTACTGAGGATACGCACGAACTGGTTAGGACTCAGTACAAGTACCTAAAAAAAATTATGGCCGAACTAGAAGAAAAGGGCATTGCCTTTAAAGATATAGCTAGTCTTGATGAACAGGCACAGGAATGGATAGAGAACTTCTTTAATAACACCATATTTCCGGTGATTACCCCAATGGCAGTGGACGCTGGGCATCCGTTTCCCTTTTTATCCAATCGTAGCCTGAATCTTGCAGTATTGCTATGTCAGGAAGATGGCGATGACTATGCTGCTGTTATTCAAGTTCCGGCTGTATTGCCGCGGATTGTGGAAGTACCTCCTGATGGTAATAAACGGCAGTTTGTTTTTCTTGAGGATATTATCAAACATTATTGTGGTACTTTATTCCACGGATATATCATTAAAGATGTGGTGCCTTTTCGGATAACCAGAAATGCGGATCTTTCCATTGACGAAGAAGATGCTGAAGATTTGTTGGTCGAAGTGGAAAAATCGCTGCGGCAGCGAAAACGTGGTCAGGCTGTGAGACTGGAGATTGGTAAAACCAGCAATAGGCCGCTTAAGCAACTGTTAATACATAACTTAAATATTGAAGAACAGGATGTATACGAAATTGCTGGACCGCTGGATGCAGCTTGCTTCTTTAAGTTTAGCGAACTTAGCGGTCTTGAACATCTGCGGTATAGTCCGATAGTACCCTGTCCGCCGCGGGAACTCAGAGGCTTTACTAATATATTTGACGCTATTAAGCAGCAGGATATCTTATTGCATCATCCCTACGAATCCTTTCAGCCGGTTATGGATTTTGTCCAGCAGGCAGCTTGGGACCCGAAAGTGCTGGCAATTAAGCAAACCTTGTACCGGGTCAGCGGCGACTCGCCGATTGTCAAAGCATTAGCGCAGGCAGCCGAGAACGGAAAGCAAGTTACGGTGCTAGTCGAATTAAAAGCCCGGTTTGATGAAGAAAATAACATCCTGTGGGCTAGACGTTTAGAAGAAGCGGGATGCCATGTCATTTACGGCTTAGTGGGTCTCAAAACCCATGCCAAAATGATATTGGTTGTCAGACAGGAGCAGGACGGCATTAAACGATACGTCCATATGGGTACAGGCAATTATAATGACGCTACGGCAAAAGTGTATACCGATATCGGATTGTTTACCGCTAACGAGCAGTTTGGTGCCGATGCGTCAGCTTTCTTTAACGTCCTTTCAGGGTATTCGGACCCGCCGGTATGGAATAAGATTGTTGTAGCTCCGCTTGGATTAAGGGAAAAAATAAAGGAACTTATTGATCGGGAAATTGAATTTGCTAAGGCTGGCAGCGGTGGCTACATTATTGCAAAAATGAATTCACTTGTGGATAAAGATATCGTTTTGAAATTGTATGAGGCTTCTTGCAAGGGAGTTAAAATTGACCTTATTGTTCGGGGAATTTGCGTACTTAGGCCAGGTGTGCCTGGTATTAGTCACAATATTACGGTACGCAGTATTGTGGGGAGGTTTTTAGAGC
>NZ_JBYKYF010000291.1:0-3867 GCF_057736855.1 Sporomusa sp. | reverse complement strand
CAGTCGTGGTGGTGAGGTGGTTTGCACTCATCATCGTGATGTGGCTTGCAGTCGTAGTGGTGAGGTGGTTTGCACTCATCATCATAATGTGATTTTGAATCGCAGCATACCTTTTTCGTAGGGATACAATTGCTATCAAAAAGTTCTTCATCCTTGGACTTTAGGTCTGATTGGTGAGCATGCTTAGATATATGCGAAAACTTAACTTTGCATAATTTCAAAAGTATTATTGCATCGAGACTTCTTGGACTAGTAACTGCAGTTTCACAAAGGCTAATTTTGGCCCTTAGAAATGTCTTAAAACATTCACGCGCAGCTGGATGATACAGCAACCCCTTAAAGGGTATTTCAGTGCGCAAAAAATGTATATGTTGGGAGTGGTCAGAAGTACAGGCCACGTATTCTACACATATATCTACATGCCCAGCAAAGAATACCTTTTTTCGCATAGTTAGTGTTTTATCGATTATTGGTGTTGAACAGATGCGAAGAATGGAGTGGATATCAGGTTTGTGTTTGGGTATTGTGAGAGTTCGGTTTACGGAAACTTGAGTACGTCCCATATTAAATTTCCTCCTATCTCAGTGATAAAGCAGGTAATTTAATTGACTGTATACTATAAGGGGCGTATTTTTGTAACTAGTACCTGCTAAGTAGTGTAATGTCTAGAGCCGCTTGTTGACGCATTGTTAAGGGCAGTAATTATCTGGTTCTTCAAATACCGGGCAGATAAATATAATTGTGGTTACTGCTAGACCTCTACAGTCCAAGCAGCGAACCGATATGTCTTCTATTGCTGCGCATATTTGAATCACTTCATTTTTAATAGATCCTAGCAATATCATACTGCAAAAGGGAATCTCAAATTGGGCACAATGAACGGTTTGACAGGGGTCATCGGCAGTAAAGGTAACTTTGATCTGTTTTTTCCCTTCGACAACAACTTTTTTTCCGATAGGATTGCAAATAACTTTAGAGGATAAAATAATGACATTTACACATACTTCCAATATATCGCGAATATTTGGATAGGGTTGTGGTATATATAATTTATCAGTTTCACAGAACTCAGTGAAAGGATGTCGGGGAGGACATTTGGGAAACTGTGATGCAGGCGTAATACCTGAAACGTCTATATATTTATGATTCATAAGCTTTCCTCCTTATCTAGAAGCTGTCACATATCTTCTTTTTACTACTATTTTATGGCTTTAGGTGTACTTCTGTTACTATAACTCTATATTTATTAAAATTATTATGTTTGGTAGAAATAGTTGAACAGGTATTAAATTAATACAAAAACCCCGGAATAAATCCGGGGATCGGTGTAATTTAAGGGGTGACACCGGTATCAACCAGTTAAGCAATCACGTTGCGGACCAATGGATGAAATATCTTCCCAATTAATTAAGACGATATTACCTATTTCATACAGAGGGTATGTGTTATCTACCGAGCTGCGAATTCCATTAACGATTGCTGGCGAGTCAACCGGAGTTTCATCACAGCAAATTTGTCCAGGACGGCATGATAATTCCAACCGGATAAAGTTAACGGGCCCGTCGTATGAACGTGGGGGAGAGACATTTTCCTGGCTAACCTCAGTATTGGGAGGAGTGCTACGTCCACAGCCCCAGTCTAGAACCGTCCCTTGATACACGGTTCCACACCGTGTTACTATTGTTATTGGTATATTTTGCATTAGGCAACTAAGGTCTAATCCTCTTTCTTGCATTTCAGCTGACATACTTAATCACTCCTTTACTCTTTCAACCTTATTAGAGAGGTTATAAATTGATGCAAGCTGCCAACATAGTCTTAAAACAAAAACCCCGGTTACGGGGTTTTTGTCTTATTGCAAAGCAAGCGAGTTAACTGCTTAGGCTGGGGTTAAACAAGAACGACTTGGGCCAATGGCAGCAATTTCGTCAATGCTAATCAATACAGTATCATCTGGTAAGAAGAGGGACGGAGTTCCACCACCGCTACCTGCGATAGGAGTAACAAAGGAGAAACCGGCCGCACCAGTTGCTGATGGATCAGTTGGGCAGCAGATATTACCAGGCTGGCAATCGAGTCTCAGGCAGATAAATTTGGGCTCATTGTCGCATTTAACTTCAAGTTCAATTTCCTGTTTATCTTTTTTATCTTCATCTTTGCAGTGGTCTTTTTTGTAGTCATCTTTGGAATCTTTTTTATCATGCTTGTCGTAATCGTAGTCAACAGTCATAGCAGGGAAAACAATAGGGCAACCATATTGTGCACGGGTATGCTCATCGTCTACAACAGTACCTTGGAATACTAACCCGCAGCAGGTTACAACAGTGATAGATACATTTCCTAATACGCAATCGAGGTTAAAACCTTTTGCTTTTGCTTTTTTACTACCAAATGACATAAATGACTCGCTCCTTTTTAAAATTGGTTTTTGGCTTTTCGCCTAGTATATACTATGCAACCTTATAGTAAAGTGTTTATGAAAATTAAATAATTTTTTATTAGGATTTATCAGGTTGCACAGTGTAATATATGCATTATCTTCGCAGTTGCGATTTTGTCCATCACGCAATTTTATGGGAACAATAATAAGTACAAATGTATATAAATGAAAACCGAAAAGAAGCTACTCCTTTTGCATTAGGAGTAGCTTCTTTTCACATTTAAATGTTCACGGGAATAAAGTAATGATATATAGCTTTGGGAGGTTGTACAATGACGGAGTATGCCAAGCAATCTTATGTACCGATAACAATTAGCCTTTGTATGATCGTAAAAAATGAGGAAGCTACGATTGAGCGTTGTTTGCAATCGGTTTGTCAAGCAGTTGACGAGATAATCATAGTGGACACAGGTTCAACGGATAAAACCAAAGAATTGGCAAGCCGATTTACTAATAAAATTTATGACTTTGAATGGATTGACGATTTTGCTGCAGCTCGTAATTATTCATTTAGTAAAGCTACACAGGAATATATTCTTTGGATGGATGCTGATGATGTTTTCCTAAATCAAGATCTCCAGCAATTACTGGAATTAAAGGCAACGCTGAGCCGGGATTTTGATGTGGTCAGTATGCTTTATAACTTAACTTTTGATCAATTTGGCAAGGTAATTACTCAACTTCGCAGGTGCCGGTTAGTTAAACGAGAAAAAAATTTCCGCTGGATTGGAGCCGTTCATGAATATTTAGATGCGAGCGGTACTCATTTACAAACGTCTATTGCTGTAACTCACCAACCTTTAAGCCATGATAATGATCGAAACCTTAAAATTTATGAGCGAAGGCTGGAAAAAGGTGAAGTTTTTTCACCCCGGGATTTATACTATTTTGCTAATGAACTAAGAGACCATAAACGTTACCATCAGGCAATTGAGTATTACCAAAAGTTTCTGGCAACTAATCAAGGCTGGGTAGAGGACAATATTGGTGCATGTGCTCGATTGGCTGATTGCTATTACCAACTTAATGACATAGAAAATGAGCTTAAGGCTATATACCAATCTTTCGAATATGATATTCCCAGGGCTGATTTCTGTTGTCGGCTTGGTTTTTATCATCTTAATAAGGATCAATTAAAGCAGGCTATTTTTTGGTATAAGCTTGCTACCAAATTAAATATTGAAAACTCGTCATGGGGATTAGTAAATTATCGGTGTACAACCTGGTTGCCTCATATTCAATTGTGCGTATGTTATTCACGTCTTGGGCAATATAAATTAGCTTACGAGCATAATGAACAAGCGGCAAAATATATTCCTGACGACCCGGTAATTGAGTACAACCGAAAAATTTTGCAGGAGTATCTGAGTAATGAGGGTGCGTTAGAATGTAATAAAAGGGTAGGAGAGTGAATCTCGCTACCCTTT
>NZ_JBYKYF010000290.1:0-3871 GCF_057736855.1 Sporomusa sp. | reverse complement strand
GCAGGCGGCACCAGCTTCTGGGCTGACAACACCAAAAAGTTGTTCAGCTCCTGCTGCTTGGCTGTAAGCACCGCGGCTGCCACAGTGGGAGCGGTTGTTTCAAACCCAACCGCCAGAAAAATCACCCATTTATTCGGATTTTTCCTGGCAATTGACAAACTTTCCAATGGCGAATATACAATCCGGATATCGGCTCCCTGCGCCTTTTCGGCCATCAGCGATGACTCAGATCCCGGCACTTTGAGCATATCGCCAAAGGTGGTAATAATGGTATCTGGACGGCGGCTATAGGCAATAGCGGTATCCAAGTATTCGTTAGGTGTAACACATACCGGACAACCAGGGCCGCTAACCAGCTCCACAGTTGCTGGCAGTAATTGACGAATGCCATTGCGAAAAATGGCTACCGTATGGGTGCCACATACTTCCATAAGACGAACGGGCCGGCTTATTCGCTTGGCTATGCCTTGGGTAAAAAAAGCTGCGGCTCGGGCCGTTTGCTCAGTTGTCAGCAGCATACTGTTCAAGCTCCTTAAATAACTCCAAAGTGCGCATGGCTTCTTCCTTATCAATGGTCTGAATGGCAAAACCGGCGTGAATTAGCACATAGTCACCCACCATTGCCTCAGGCAACAGCATCAGACTAACCTGACGGGTTACGCCATTAATACTAACTGTGGCCATATATTCGTCACGTTCAGTTATGATCGCAGGAACCGCCAAACACATAATTATCTGCTCCTTTCCCCGGCAATAATCGCCTGACCAAGCGCCAGCCCGCCGTCATTGGGTGGCACCTGTCGGTGAAGATATATTTTCAACCCATTTTGTTTGAGCATTCCGATAATTTGGCTTAATAATTTCATATTCTGGAAGACACCACCACTTAAGACAATCTCCTGAATTCCGGTGGATTGGCTAATTTTCACTGTAAGTTCACAAGTGGCTGACGCCAAAGTTGTATGAAAATCAGCAGCTAGCTGCGAAATATGAGCACCTGCCTGTAGCTTATGGCATAGGGCGGTAAATAGCGGTCGGTAATCAAGCACCCATTTATCCTCCGTTTGGTAGATACTATAGGGCAACACCCTACCGACACAGTCCTGAGCCGCTTGTTCTAACTCAATGGCAGCTTGCCCTTCATAAGTAATGGTTTGACGTATGCCCAGCAGAGCGGCAACAGTGTCAAACCAGCGACCAGCACCTGAAGATAGCGGGGTATTAATTCCTTTTTCAGCAGCCGTCAGCACCCATTCCCAGCCAAGCGGCAACTCACGCGCCAGCGGTATGTCCTGGTGAACAAAGTCCGGGCCATACAGTTCTTTCAGCCACCAAAGTGCCAGCCGCCAAGGCTCACGGATAGCTTTAGCACCACCTGGCAGCGGCAAGGCCCTCAGATGTCCTGCCCGGTAATAGGTTGTCAGTTCTGCTACCAAAAATTCACCACCCCACAAGGTACCATCCGGACCATAGCCTGTGCCATCAAAGGCAATACCGATCACTGGACCGCGCAAATGATGTTCAGCCATTACGGCAGCAATATGGGCATGATGGTGCTGCACAGCAATTATCGGCAAATCAAGCGTCGCTGCATATTTAGTTGCTAAATACTCTGGATGCAGATCACAAGCAACTAGTTGGGGTGTAACACAAAGCAGCCGTTTGAAATGTTCAATAGCTTCTATATAGGATTGATAGGTAGACAGATTTTCCAAATCACCAATATGACCACTCAGAAATGCCTGTCTACCTCTTGTTAGACAAAAGGTATTCTTTAGTTCGCCGCCCACCGCCAGTATTGGTGGCAGTTCGCACGCCAATTGAATGGGTGCCGGAACATACCCCCGGCTACGACGGATAAAATACGGCTGATCTTCTACCACTCTAACCACCGAATCGTCAGCCCGGCAATAAATGTCCCGGTCATGAAGCAAAAAGTAATCAGCCATCGAATGAAGACGCGCCAACGCATCGTCATCCCGGTAAGCAATGGATTCATCACTGGTATTGCCGCTGGTCATAACCCAGACATCATCATGACCTAAGAGCAGGTAATGCACTGGTGCATAGGGCAGCATAACGCCGACATAGGGGTTACTGTCAGCAATGCCAACAGCTAACTTATAGTCCGGTCTTTTACGTAAAAGTACAATCGGCCTTGCTGCACTTAGCAATACCTGTTCTTCCGCAGCAGACACCAGACACTGAGTCTTCACTGCATCCAAACTGCCTGCCATTACAGCAAATGGTTTATCTTCACGGATTTTCCTCGTTCTCAGCTTGGCTACTGCTGCTTCATCTTTGGCATTTACTGCCAGATGATAGCCGCCAATCCCCTTGATCGCCAGAACAAAACCATTGGCTATCAGCTGAGCGGCTGTAACAAATATATCCTTGCCGCTATCTGGCAGTGGTCGTCCAGCACAATCCACCAATCGGTAAGCCGGCCCACATACCGGACAGGCGTTAGGCTGAGCATGAAAACGTCGATTGCCAGGATCATCATATTCTGCCTGGCACGCCGGACACATGGAAAACCGACGCATGGTGGTAGCTTGCCGATCATAAGGAATGTCTTGAATAATCGTAAACCGGGGACCGCAATCCGTGCAATTAATAAATGGATAACGGAACCGTCTGTCAGTTGGCTGCATGAGCTCCTCGACACAGTTATGGCAGGTGGCCACATCAGGCGGTACCAATGCGGTCTTACGGCTGCCCTCCACACTTGGCCGAATGCTAAAGCCAACATACCCTCTAGGTTCACGACTCTCTACTGTAATAGCATCAATAATTGCCAACGGAGGAGCCTTTTGCCTTATCGCAGCAATAAAGCCAGTAATCGCCGGCTGACTTCCCTCAATTTCAATATGTACGCCACTGTCATGATTAGCTACCCAGCCACGTACCCCGTACTGTATAGCTAGGTTATAAATAAAGGGGCGGAACCCCACCCCTTGCACAATACCGGTTATGTGAATATGGACAGCTTTGTTAGTCATGATAAGACTCCTTACTGTACCCGTTTATCTTATACATTGAGTCAAGCTGCTCGCCGCTAAAGGCATCTGCCGAGGTAGAATAAACCCTCGCTTCCGCCGTCGTTGTTTCAGCAAAGCCAAAACAAGTTTATGCCTGTGTCGCTATGGCCAGCTTGGCCTGGATCATAATGGCACATTCCAAACGCTTTTTCTGCAGTTCACAGCCCAGCTCATAAGGTTGATATAAGTCATTATGAAATAAATCAGCATTAGCATGACAGCCGCCGCTGCAATAAAATCTTGCCCAGCATTTACGACAAGTCGGCTTATTAAGCACATGTGCCTGACGGAATTTCACCGGCATTTCGGAGTTAGTTACTCCTTCATATATATTACCTAATTTATATTTGTCGCGTCCAACAAATTGATGGCAGGGATATAAATCTCCTTCCGGAGTGACGGCAAAATATTCATGCCCGGCACCGCAGCCGCTCAAACGTTTCGCCACACACGGACCATTACTTAAGTCAAGATTAAAGTGAAAGAACTCAAAACCCTTACCAGAGAGTTTGCGAGCTAGATATTCCTCTGCCAAAAGCTCATATTGTTTAAATAATTCAGGCAGATGAGCCTCGGTTAACGCATAATCCGCATCCTTAGCTACTACCGGCTCAACCGATAATTGCGCAAAACCCGCATCAGCCATGGCCAGCACATCGGCGGCAAAATCCAGGTTGTAGGCGGTAAAGGTGCCTCGTAAATAATAATTTTGTCCGCCGCGCGTTTCTACTACCTGCTTAGACAGACGGGCAGCCTTCTCATAGCTGCCTTTGCCGTTAGCGGCCGGACGCATACGGTCATGCACCTCCGGGCGTCCGTCAAGACTTAAT
>NZ_JBYKYF010000289.1:0-3880 GCF_057736855.1 Sporomusa sp. | reverse complement strand
CTAAGTCAACTTTATCATCTGAAGATATATTTTGGATATTCTATAAAGGAGGTGACTTATTGTGGCAGTAAAAATTCGTTTAAAGCGTATGGGCGCGAAAAAACGTCCTTTCTACCGTGTAGTAGTAGCTGATTCCCGTTCGCCGCGGGATGGCCGCTTTATTGAGACCTTGGGTCATTATGACTCCACTACTGAACCGGCAGTTATCAAGATTGACGAGGAAAAAGCCATTGCATGGCTGCAAAAAGGCGCTCAACCTACTGATACTGTTAAAAACTTGTTCAGCAAAACCGGCATCCTGAAAAAATGGGATGAAGTAAAGCGTTCTAAGTAAAGTGCAGAAACGAGGCGTGATAACTACATGAAAGAATTAGTCGAAGTTATCGCCAAAGCGTTAGTAAAAAACCCGGAGCAAGTCAATGTGAATGAAGCAACCGATAATTTGGGTACAGTCTATGAACTGCATGTGGCCCCGGAAGATATGGGGAAAATTATTGGAAAGCAGGGACGTATTGCCAAAGCAATCCGCACTGTGGTTAAAGCTGCCGCCACCCGGGAAAATAAACGAGTCATGGTGGAAATAATATAATAAACTTTAAGCCGATACCAAAGGGGTGGAATTTATGGCCAACGTCGAAAACTTGACAATTAGGTGCCCGGTAACCGTTAAAGCCAAAGTGACAGAAGATCTTAAAGCACGCTTGGCGGCTGAAATTCAAGATGCAATTAGAAAAGCTGATATAGAACTCCAGCAAATCGAATTTCATGCTAAACGCATGATGGCCGAACAAGCCAAGCAAGATGCACAGGGGCTTGTAGGTTTGCGCCAGCAGATTGAGGCCGAGCGGCAGAAACGGCTTGATTTTAAAAACCATATGCTGGAAAAACTAAAAGAAACAGCACAATTAGAAATCGGTGCGGAAGTCGTTCAGGGTACTATGGATAGGATTGTGACAGTGAGTGTTGGTGATGACCTTCACAAACTGATGGCAACAGAAATTTTGCTAGAAGATGGCAAGATTATTGCCTTCCGCAACTAATATGTCCAGACCCGATCTGATTACTGTCGGTAAAATTGTTGCCCCGCACGGTGTGCGGGGTGACGTTCGTATATTACCACTGACGGATTTTCCTGACCGATTTCATGATCTTAAAGAAGTATTTGTTGATGATGTTGGTTGGCTGAAACTGGAGTCAGCCAGGCATCATAAAAAGATGATGCTGCTTAAATTTACCGGATTTGATTCTATGAATGACAGTGAACGCTTACGAGGTAAATTAATCAAAATTGGACAACAGGATTTAGTGAAATTACCAGAAGGTCAATATTATATTTTTGATATTATTGGTCTTACTGTCGTTACTGAAGACGGTGAAGTGCTTGGCACAGTAATTGATGTGCTGCAGCCGGGAAGTAATGATGTGTACGTTGTACAACAAGAAGGCAAAAAAGAGCTACTGATTCCGGCTATTAAGGACGTTGTCAAAGAAATTGATATTACCGGTAAGCGAATGGTAGTCAAACTTCAAGAAGAAATGGATTAATAGGGGCCTTATGCGTATTGATATTATTTCGCTATTTCCTGATATGTTTGCAGGTCCATTGGGGCATAGTATCCTCAAACGGGCGCAGACGAGTGGACTTATCACTGTTCAGGTAACCAATCCCCGAGATTTTACCTATGATAAGCATCGTATTACTGATGATTATCCGTTTGGCGGTGGTTCTGGCATGGTGATGAAACCAGAACCGATATTCCGTGCAGTGGAACATGTTGTCCAGCAAGCGAATGTCTCGCGCCGGAGAATTGTACTGATGTGTCCGGGCGGACAAGTTTTTAATCAGGCTAAAGCCAAAGAACTAGCCAACTATGAGCAGTTAATCCTTGTTTGTGGCCACTATGAAGGCATCGATGACCGGATACGCCAGCATGTTGTTGACGAGGCTATCTCTATCGGTGATTATGTTTTAACAGGCGGGGAATTACCTGCGATGGTTATTACGGATGCAGTCGCACGCATGATTCCTGGCGTACTGGGAGCTGATGACAGTGCACAGCAGGACTCTTTTTATAATGGTCTGCTCGAATATCCTCAATATACGCGCCCGCGGGAATTTAACGGTTGGGAAGTGCCCGAAGTGCTGCTTTCCGGGGATCATGCCAAAATTGAAAGATGGCGAAGGAAAGAGTCACTAAGGGCAACACTGTTGCGTCGACCAGATTTGCTGGCGAATATCGAGCTAAGTCCTCTTGACCACAAGCTATTGGAAGAAATAAAGTCTGAGCAGGCTGGAGGCTGATTATGGCATTGCCTGTATACTTAGGATTGGTGCATTATCCTATTTATAATAAAAGAAATGAGATAGTAACTACCGCAATTACGAATTTTGATATCCATGATATTGCCCGTACTGCCAGGACATATGATTTGATGAAATATTTTATCATCCATCCGCATGATAGCCAGAAAGCATTAGCCCAAGAGATTATCAGCTATTGGCAGGAAGGGTATGGCGGGCAATATAATCCTGACCGCAAAGAGGCATTAAACATTGTGGAAGTTGTTCCCGATATTGCGGCAGCTATTGATTATGTTACGGCCAGGGAAGGGGTACGCCCTATAGTTGTAACCACCGATGCCCGTAAGTACGAAAATACGGTTTCCTATAGGAGACTTAAGCAGGAAATAACCGAAACAGGCAAACCATACTTGCTATTGTTTGGAACCGGATGGGGCATGGAAAATTCAGTAATGAAGCAGTTTGATTATATATTAGAACCAATTTACGGGCCAGGAACTTATAATCATTTGCCTGTTCGGGCAGCGGTCGCCATTATTCTGGATCGGCTGCTGGGGGAGCATTGGTGGGCCGAGTAATTGTTGTAGATGATTTATAAACAATCTAGTATCTACATGTAAACTTTTGCTGCCAGTTAGTTGAGTTACTGGATAATATGTGCTATAATACAGTTTGTGTAATACGGACGGTCCTCTGCTTACTGGTATGAACGTCTGATTAAGGAGGAAATAAAATGAATATTATTCAAATTTTGGAACAAGAACAACTGCGGAAAGACATTCCGTCTTTTAAAGCTGGCGACACTGTGCGTGTACACGTAAAAGTTGTAGAAGGTAGCCGTGAACGTATTCAGGTTTTTGAAGGCATAGTAATCAATCGCCAAGGCAGTGGTGTGCGCGAAACATTTACTGTAAGACGTGTATCTTATAACGTGGGTGTAGAACGTACTTTCCCAGTACACTCACCACGTATTGAAAAAATTGAGGTAGTGCGCCGCGGTATTGTTCGCAGAGCTAAGCTTTACTATCTGCGCGATCTTACTGGTAAAGCAGCACGTATTAAAGAAAAACGCTAAATCGATAGGTACTTGGGGACTGTTTTCAGTCCCTTTCTTCATATCACATCACCCTTGGGGTGAATGGATACCCCTATTGCGGAAGGAGTAAAACTGTGAATACTACCAACCTGGGTGAAGAAATAAAAGACTGGATAATATCGATTCTTATAGCCATAGTATTGGCTTTTTTTATCCGGTATTTTGTTGTCGAGTTATATATGGTCGAGGGGCCGTCTATGCGGCCAACACTAGTTAATGGAGAGCGACTGATAGTTAATAAGTTTATTTACCGGTTTAGGCCACCCCAACGGGGAGAAGTGTTAGTGTTTCGCTACCCCCGTGATCCGAGCCGCGACTTTATTAAACGGGTAATTGGCGTAGCCGGTGATACGATTGAGATTAAAGATAGCCGGGTATATCTTAACGGACAATTGTTACATGAACCTTATATACTAGAGCGTACCAAAGGGACGTATCCGCCCGTTACTGTGCCGGAAGGACATGTCTATGTAATGGGTGAT
>NZ_JBYKYF010000005.1:0-29321 GCF_057736855.1 Sporomusa sp. | reverse complement strand
GGGCGCAAGAATATCAACTCGGCGGCCGGCGCGTGCGCAAGGCTGACTTACAAACACTGTACGCTAGAGAGCGTGAACTTAAAGCATTATATGATGCAGAAACGTACGGAACCAGGGCGTATGCGGGGTGGTCGGGGCGATGAACATCATTGATAAACTAATAGAATTAGTATCACCTGAAAAGGCGTTTAAACGCGCCATGTACCGCCAAGGACTAAGCACTTTGCGCAACTATGACGCTGCCCGTACGGACAGGTTAGGCAGCAATTGGCTGCCGACAAGCGGTACAGCGGAACAGGTAGACCGTAACCACCGTGATATTATCCGCGCCCGCGCCCGCGACCTGGAACGCAACAGTGATTTAGCAGAGGGTATTGTCGGAGCTATAGTCCGTAATGTCGTCGGCACAGGCATAAAACCCCAGGCAAGAGTGCGAACAAAGCGCGGAAAACTTGACGAAAACACCAATAATCTGCTTGAAACAGAGTGGAAACGGTGGGTAAAGGCGCAAAACTGCGATATAACAGGGCAAAACACTTTTTATGAACTCCAGGCCATGGCGCTTCGGCGGAGGATATACGATGGTGAGATATTTGTCCGCAAGGTCATTGATACTAGCGCCCGGGTGCCGCTTAAGCTACAGCTTATTGAACCGGATATGCTTGATGTAAGTAAGGTCAGCGAGGGCAAAAACCTTGTTTTGTCCGGCGTCGAGATTGACGAGTATTATCGACCGGTGGCCTATCACTTTTACAGTGGCACTCCGGACGGATATATGTCGCTAAAGTCAATTCGCGTGCCGGCCAAGCAGGTCATTCATCTGTTTAACAAAATGCGTCCAACGCAGGTACGTGGCATTTCCGAATTGGCTAGGGTGATGCAGCGCATCAAAGACACCGGCGAATACCTTGACGCCGAAATCATGAAGGCCAGAATTGCGGCATGTTTTGCCGTGTTTATCGAGACGCCTAATTCCGGTATCCGCATGCGCAATATGCCGCAGGTTGATGGCAAGAGAATTGACACAATCGAACCCGGCATGATTGAAAACCTGCTCCCCGGTGAAAAAATCAGCGTGGTTAATCCCACTCAGTCTGCATCTACAGCGAAAGACTTTATCGAAGTCGAAACGCGCTTGGCTGGTGCCGGTACGGGGCTATCATACGAAGTTATTAGCCGCGATGTGTCCAAGGTAAATTTTTCGTCAGCGCGGCAGAACCTTTTAGAGGACCGCAAAACCTTTATGCCACTACAAGATTATCTTATTAACCATTTTTGCCAGCCGATCTGGGAGGAGTTTGTCAAGCACTGTGTTCTGGCCGGCATTATCAAAGCCAGCGACTTTGACGACGACCCGGAGCGGTATTTTGAATGTCTTTGGGTGCGTCCCGGCTGGCAGTGGATTGACCCGCTGAAAGAAGTGCAGGCATCTAAGGAAGAATTGAAAGCCGGCATAACCACCTTGGCGCGTATCTGCGGCAGCCAGGGGCTTGATTGGCAGGAAGTATTGCAGCAGCGCGCAGTCGAACGGGAATATGCTAAACAGCTTGGTCTTGAACTAGACATAGACGTTATTGAAGGTACCGAAAAACAAACAACGAGGGAGGGTATGAACGAAGGTGAAACAGAGGAATAGCGGCAAAAAGTTCTTCCGTCAGGCGGTGTTCGAGCGTGCTAATCCTGATGACAGAACAGTGGAGCTGACAATCTCGAGCGAAGGCACGGTCGTGCAGCGCTGGTACGGCGGCGAAATATTAGGGCATGGTCCGGGGGAAATTAGATTGGAGCGGCTGAAAACGGTCGGCTCTTTTTTATTTGCCCACGGCCGTGATCCGAATTACGGCGTCCTGCCAATCGGCAGTATTGTCGATGTTAGCCTTGATGAAACTGAGCGTAAACTGCGCGCAGTCGTCAAGTTTGATACCGATGAAAGGAGTGATGTGCTTTTTCAAAAAGTCCAAAGTGGGGCGCTCAGGGGTGTATCCATAGGCTATTTGGTTTACAAATGGCTGGATGTTGAGGCCGGGGAAACTGAGCGCGGCTTTACCGGGCCTGTATCTATTGCAGTTGACTGGGAGCCTTATGAAATCTCGCTCGAACCGACGCCTGCTGACCCGGCGGTGGGTGTGGGACGTTCGAGCGATGATATAAATGACAATCAACAAAGGAGTGATGATGTTATGGATAAAGAGGAACAAGTTATTGATACCCCTGAAGATGATACCCGTACTGCTATCGAAGCCGAACGGAAGGTTATTGATACCCCTGAAGATGATACCCGTACTGCTATCAAAGCCGAACGGAAGCGGGTGGCGGAAATTATGTCTTTGTGCCGCCAGTTTAATGTTGATGCTGATGAGTTCATCCGTTCCGGGGTACAGGTAGACGCGGTAAGAAAGGCCATCCTCGAAAAGTTAGCAGAACAAAACAAACCGCTCACTACCGCCAGGATTGTAGCTGATGAACAAGAGAAATTCCGCTCTGCGGCAATTGATGCCTTGGCGATGCGCGCAGGACTCCGGGTAGAAAAACCAGCTGATGGTGCCAATGAACTCCGTGGCATGAAACTTCTCGACCTGGCCCGTGAATGCGTAGAGCGCGAGACCGGCCAGCGCGTCCGTCATTATGACGAGGAGCGCCTGGTCCGTGACGCCGTCACCGGTACTGCCGGCTTCCCGCTCATTCTCTCGAATGTTGCCAACAAGTCTATGTCTCAGGCATACCAAGCAGCCCCAACTACCTTCCAAGCATGGACCCGGCGCGGCAGCTTGAGCGACTTTAAAGCCGCAACCCGTCTGCGCCTGTCCGAAGCCGATGAACTATTGCCGATGACCGAGCTTGGCGAATTCAAACATGCCGAGATCACCGAAAGCGGGCAAACCGTTCAACTCGGCACCTATGGCCGGAAATTCTCTATTTCGCGTAAGGCTATTATCAATGACGACCTTGGCGCTCTCTCGACCATCCCGGCTAAATACGGTGCCGCCGCTCGCCGGATGATCAACCGCATGGTTTACGACATCATTAACAACAACACTAAGCTGTCGGATAACGTGCAGTTATTCCATTCGAACCATGGCAACCTGGCCGCGTCCGGGGCAGCCCTGAGCGTTACTTCTCTCGGCGCTGCGGTAGCTGCCATGCGCAAGCAGAAAAATATCGGCGGTAAGGAATACCTGAATATTACTCCGGCTTACCTTCTTGTGCCGCCTGAGCTTGAAGTTGTTGCCGGCCAGCTTATTTCGTCTATTGTTGATCCGTCTAAGAGCAACGCTACTCCCAACCCGTTTGCTAACCGGCTGCAGGTTATCGTTGACCCGCAGCTCTCTGTTAATCCAACGGCCTGGTATCTTGCCGCTGCGCCTGATGTTGTCGATACAATTGAGGTCACCTATCTCAACGGTCAGGAAGCGCCTACGCTCGAACAGCGCGTGAGCTTTGACATCTTGGGTATCGAATGGCGCATTTACCTCGACGTCGGCGTTACTCCGCTTGACTATCGTGGCCTGTTCAAAAACCCGGGAGCATAATCTCCCGGGTTTAATATGAAATAGGAGGGATAAGAATGGCTAAAGAAGCGACTTACATCCAAGATGGTATGATAATTGACTATACCGCCGCCTCGGCAATTGCTGCCGGGCAGGTAATTCCGCTGGTTACCCGTGTTGGCGTGGCGCTTGAGGACATTGCCGCTAATGCGACCGGCAGCGTAAAAATCACCGGGGTGTTTGAGTGCGCCGCCGAGACCGGCGTGGCTTTTGACGTTGGTGACCAGCTTTATTGGGACGATACCAACAACCGTCTGACGAAAACTGCTACCGGAAACACTCCGGCTGGCATTGCTGTTGAGCCAAAAGCGACTGCGGGTACTACCGCTAAAGTGAAAATTGGCTAATATAAATAATGGTGTGGGAGGAAAGAGCCAAAAACCGGCTCTTTCCGTTTATTTTGGGGGAATTGGTATGGGGATTAAAGATCAGATCGCAGCCGACCTTGAAATCTTTTTCAGCCTCGACGAATTTGCCGAGATGCACAATATCAACGGCCGCCAGTTACCTGCCATCGTTGAAAGCGCTGCCACCAGGGTAAGGTCCAACCGCAAAAGCGAAAACTATGATGGCATATACGCCGGGGAAGTAGTGGTCTATGTGCGTGCCGCTGACTTTCCCGCCGTGCCGTCATACGGCCAAACCTTCCGCCTTGACGGAAAGCTATATTACGTGGCTGAGTGCACCAACGAGGGCGGCGTACTGGAGATTGTCCTGGGAGCGAACGAATCGTGATTGAACTTACCGAGGAGCAGCTCAAACGGGCACAGGAACTATTAGGGCATATCCCTGGTGCTGTACCCAAGGCAGTAGCCAATGCCATAAACCGGGCGGCAGAAGGGGCGAGGACGGATGCGGTGAAAAAAGCGCGTGAAGAGTACATTATTCCCGCCGGCCGTGTGCGCGAAACTATCGATGTTCGGAAAGCCAGTCCGGACAAGTTATTCGCGTCTGTAACATCAAAAGGCAGGCCAAGGGCGCTGTCATATTTTAAAATCCGGCCGTCGAGGCCAACAAAACGCAGGCCGGAAGTAGGCGTATTCGCCCAGGTCAAGCGAGGCGGCGGTGGAACGATAAAAGGCGCGTTCGTGGCGCAAATGAAAAGCGGCCACGTTGGCGTTTTTCACCGCGCCGGCAAGGCCAGGCTGCCAATTATTCAACGTTACGGCCCATCCGTACCCCAGATGCTCGGCAGCCCGACGGTCAGCGCCTATATTGAAAAACAGGCCAAAGAGCGCCTTGACACCCGCTTAGAACACGAAATTAATCGCATCTTGAAGGGGTGGGGCAAATGATACCGGTGTTACTCTTAGATGAGCTCTGTCTATTCTTGAATGAGACGGTCAAGCAGTATTGGCTCGCGACAAAGTACAATACCGAAAAACCGCCCCAAGTCGTGCCAGGTTGGCTGCCGCCCCAGGAAGCGGGCAGGGATGATATGTATGCCGCATTGCCGTACGTGGTTCCCCGCCTCGTAGAAGGCGAGGACCAGCAAACAGGCAGCGTCGCTACCGTACGGATACTGTTCGGCGTGTATTCAGAAAACGCCGACGGCTGGCGCGACTTATTAAATCTCATTGAGCATGTCAGACAGGCGTTATTCCGTAAGCGACTGCTTGCCAAGAAATTTTACATTGAGTTCCCGGCAGAGTGGAAAATACCGGATGACCAACCGTACCCGGAGTGGGTTGGCTTTCTAACAACGCGCTGGACAATAGCCCAGCCGCTAGAGGAGGTTGATTATGGCGACGAATACTTCAAAGACTAAAGAGGCCGCACCGGCTGCAAAACCGGAGCGGCTTATTTACTGCGGGCCCAACATACCCGGAGGAGCGCTGCAGCGCTATGCCGTTTTTAAGGGCGGTTTGCCGATGCACCTTGACGAGCTATTTACCAAATGTCCGGCCATTAAGGCACTGTTTGTGCCGGTGTCCGGCCTGGCCAAAACCGAACAAGCCATCGCTACAAAAGGCACTCCGGAGAATATTAATTTCAACCAAGTCTTAGAGTTCACCATGAAAGGTGGTGCTAACTAATGAGCTATAAACACGGTATTTATACCTATGAGGTCCCGACGTCGGTTGTGCCGCCGGTGAGAACAAGCGCCGGCCTGCCGGTCGTGTTCGGCACCGCGCCGCTTCACCTTGCGACGAGCCCGGCGCAGGTTAATAAGCCGGTGCTCTGCTACACATATAAAGAAGCAGTTGATGCCTTCGGCTATTCTGACAAGTGGGACAAATATACCCTCTGCGAGTTCATTAAATCGCATTTCGCGCTATTCAATGTCGCTCCTGTAGTGCTGGTCAATGTCCTTGACCCGGCAGTGCATAAAACGGCTGTGACGAGCTCGACAGTGACGCTTACGTCCGGGGTAGGGAAAATTAACGATGACGTTTTACTCGATAGCCTGATCGTTAAGCTCGAAGCTGGCGGCACAGCACTGGTAAAAGACACCGATTATACTGCCGCTTTCGATGATGACGGCAATGTGGTAATAACCCGTCTTTCGACCAGTGCGATACCTGCCAATCAGACGTCGCTTGTCGCGACTTATGACAAGCTCGACCCGTCTGCGGTAGACACTGACGATATAATCGGCGGCGTGGACGTTGCCACTGGCGCATACGAGGGCCTGGAGCTGGTCAACCAGATTTATCCCATGTTCAGACTTATTCCTGGTATGATACTCGCTCCCGGCTGGGCGCATGACCCTGCGGTGGCGGCGGTCATGGTTGCCAAAGCGTCGAATATTAACGGTCATTTCAAGTGTATTGCACTTACTGACGTGCCGACCGATACGGTAAGCAAATATTCCGACGTTGCCGCCTGGAAAAACACCAACAACTATACCAGCGCCCGGCAAGTAGTATGCTGGCCCAAAGTCAAGTTGGGCGATGAGCAGTACCATTTGTCTACCCAGCTTGCCGGAGTTATTTGCAAAACTGATGCTGATAACGAAGATATACCGTATGTCAGCCCGTCCAACAAATCCTTGCAGGCCAGCGGGGCGGTACTGAAAAACGGCGTTGAGGTATTCCTTGGCCCCGACCAAGCAGCATATCTCAACGGCCAGGGTATTGTTACCGCGCTCAATTTCAGTGGCGGCTGGAAGGCATGGGGCAACAGAACAGGGGTATATCCGGCAGTGACTGATCCCAAAGATGCGTTTATTCCCATTCGCCGCATGTTTGACTGGATTGCTAACACGTTGGTGCTCACCTTCTGGCAGAAAGTCGACTTCCCCATCAATAAGCGGCTGATTGAGACGATCGTGGACAGCGCTAACATTTGGCTGAACGGCCTTGCAGCGCGGCAGTTCATCCTTGGTGGCCGGGTTGAATTCTTGGAAGATGAAAACCCCGTCACCGACCTTATGGACGGCATTGTCCGGTTCCACGTTTACGTTACGCCGCCGTCTCCGGCGCGGGAAATCGACTTTATTGTCGAGTATGACCCCAAATACCTCGAAACCCTGTTTAGCTAAGGAGGTGGAGTAGATGAACCCGGTACCGGAGAAATTAATTAATTTCCGCGTCTATGAGGACGGTGTAGACCTTTTGGGCGTGGCTGACGTCGAACTGCCAGCCATTGAGCCGATGACTGACACAATCAAGGGTGCGGGCATTGCCGGCGAAGTGGACAGCCCTGTGCTTGGCCACTTCAAGAGCATGACAGTCAAGCTCAAGTGGCGCACTGTTACCCGCCCGACCATTGGCCTAGCGCAGCAGAAAGCGCACAGCCTTGACCTACGTGGCGCTATTCAGGTCTATGATGCGGCTAAGGGTGAATATACCGTCCAGCCGCTAAAGGTCGTTGTCCGCGGCACACCCAAAAAGGCGGAGCTAGGGAAAATGGAAGTCGGCGCAGCCAGCGACGCTTCAAATGAGCTGGAAGTCAGCTACATGAAAATAACGCTGAACAATGAAGTCCTGGCTGAAATCGATAAATTTAACTACGTCTGCACGATCAAAGGTGTGGATTACCTCGCGGCTGTAAGGGAAGCGCTGGGAATGATATAACAATTAAAGTGTTTAGTGTCTAAAAAGGGCCCTGCAAAAGCGGGGCCTCTCTTTATAAGAAAGGGGTATGAAAAATGAAAATCGAGTTCAATAAACCGCACATTTTTGAGGGTAAAGAATACAAGGAATTGACGCTGGATTTTGAAGGGCTGAGCGGCAAGGATTTAGTCAATGCTTCGAAAGAAGCCCGCCTGTTGGGTGACGTAAGCCCTGTACAGGAGCTTTCGGCGACGTATTTGGCTGTTGTTGCCGCCAAAGCAGCCAAAGTCAATGTCGATATGATTTTATCGCTGCCGGCGCGTGAATTTACAGCGGTAAAAACGGCGGCGCAAAATTTTTTGCTCGGTTAGGCTTGGATCGTAGCGATCCAGGTTCGTTATTCAAAAGCGTATGTGTCCGACTAGCCAGGGCTACCAATACTCCGGCAACAGTTTGGTACGAAACGCCGGTTGTGGAACTGATTGAGTGGTGGGATGCTACGGTTAAAGTGGTGGAAGAAGAGAAAAAGCGCCAAAAAGGATGGTGAATATGGCCGGTAAAGTGTTCGAAATTGCATTTAACCTTGCTGCGAAGATAGGTAACTCCTTTAGTAGCGCTTTTTCATCAGCATCACAGCAGTTGGCAACTTTGCAAACAAATGTCAAGGCAGTGCGCGCATCAATGAGAGAACTGGAGTTGCAGCAGAAAAAAGGTGCTATATCAACCCTTGAGTATGCGGCGACATATGAGAAGCTTGCGGCGCAACTCCACAAGGCGGAGCAGTTGCAGACAAAACTAAGCAGGTCGATGGCTTTACAGAAAAAGGCAGAGGCTTTTGGTGAAAAATCTAAAGGAGTAATGGAAAAATCCGTAATGGCGGGCGCGACGCTCGCAATTCCTGCAGCTGCCGCTATCTCGTTTGACACTGAAATGGCCTATGTGGCCAAGCAAGTTGATAATGCGCGGGATGAAACAGGCAGGCTAACAGAGATTGGGCTACAGGTGAAGTCCGATATTCTGGAAATTTCCCGCGATATGATGATCATGCCTAACGAAGTGGCCAAAGCCTACGCAATGTCTGCGCGGTTCGGCGTCAAAGGAGCAGAAAATCTGCGCAAGATGACGGCCATAGGTATCATGATGGGCAAGGCGTTTGAGATGCCTGCAGAGCAGGTTGCCACGGATATGGCCAAAATCGGTAATGCGCTGGGATATGATCTGCAAACAGCCGAAGGGATTGCTCAGTTGGAAGCCCTGGCCGATAAAATTAATTATATCGACGACCAAACGGTTGCTACAGGGAACGAACTCATCGACTACATGAAGCGCACCGCAGGCGTTGTTAGGGGGCTTGTACCGACAATGACTGAGGGCTTTAATCTTGGGCTCGGCGCTGGTTTCTTGGCAGCTGGTGAAAGTGCGGAAGTAGCCAGCCGTGCAATCAACGTCATGCTTACGAAGTTTGCTGCGGCCCCGACGGAAACGAAAGATTTTCATGCAGCTTTGGAAATACTCGGCTTGACAGCTGAGCAATTACAAACAGGAATGATTAGGGATGCTGATGCAGCAATATTGGATCTATTTCAGAGAGTGCAACAGCTCGACGATGCGACCAGGAACAATGTTCTCGCTGAACTGATTGGTAAAGACCATATAGACACGATTACGAAACTGACCGGTAACTTTGATAAGTTTATCGACGCAATAAAATTGGCGAATTCCGAAGCTGCCAAAGGCAGCATGCGGAAGGAATTTGAGATATTGTCTAAGACGGCAAAGAGACAGCTAGAAGGAACGCAGGCGGCTCTGGCGCGAACCAGCGGAGTTTTGGGAGAAGCCTTACTGCCTGGTATCAATGAGAAAGCGCAGCAGCTAGCAGTATTTGCAGAAAAACTCGGTGCTTTTGCTCGCGAGCATCCGCAACTGACCAATTTTGTAATGACCAGTACGGCGAGTTTAGTAGGATTTTCCTTGGCCGCTTCTGCGGCTACTTGGGTTGTTAGTTCTGCTATTTCGCCACTAATATCGCTTACTCGTTGGTTATTTTTCCAAAGGGTGGCAACGGATGGCACGGTTATCGCGTCTAGAGCGGCTGTTGCGGCGACGTGGCTTTGGACAAAAGCGCAATTGCTTTGGAACGCCGCCATGGCGGCAAATCCTATTGGATTAATTATCATAGGTATTGCGGCATTGATTGCGGCAGGCTGGGCGCTCTATAAAAACTGGGATAAGATTATTGCCTGGTTTCAAGAAAAAATTGCTTGGCTTGAAGAAAAATGGAACAATCTAAAATCCCTGTTCAATAGCGGTATTAATATTCCAGTCGGCATGAGCTTGGCCGCTGCGACAGGAACAGGTGATTTACCCGACTTTCCAGGGCATGCTGCAGGAGGCATATTCACACAACCGCATATTGCCTGGTTTGCCGAAGGCGGCGTACCGGAAGCTGCGATCCCTATAGATGGTAGTAGCCGGTCATTATCGCTCTGGGCAAAAACAGGGGAACTGTTGGGCGTTTCTACTGGCGGCGTTGTAACTATTAATGCTCCGTTTAATCCCACCATTAACATTGGAAGCGGCACCAGTGCGGCAGATGTGCAGCGTGTACTGGAAAACGAGCGGGACAAGTTCCGCCGGATGCTGGAAGACCTGATGGCAGAAGCGAGGCGGTTGAGCTATGCCTAAGACATACACGACAATTCAAGGCGACACTTGGGACATGATTAGCCTGAAAGTATATGGCACTGAAAAGCAGATGTCGACCCTGATTGAAGCAAATCCGGCCTACAGGGAGACGGTCATTTTCCAAGCCGGTGTACTGCTGACGGTCCCGACCCTGTCGGCTACAGCAATTCCTAGCCGCGTGCCGCCTTGGAAGAGGGGAGATTAGATGGACGACAACACCAGGCGCGTGGAAATCAGCTTGGCTTACAATCATCAGCAGGTTTCAAGCGATATTGCCCGCTTTCTGCTGTCTTTTACCTATACTGACCACGCTAGCGGTAAGGCCGATGACTTACAGCTGACGCTGGAGGACCGCGAGCAAATCTGGGCCCGGGATTGGGTACCGGCGAAAGGCGATGTTATTACAGCAAGACTGATAGCCAAAAATTTTGCCGGTGAAGGAAGCCGCGAGGAGCTATATTGCGGCTTTTTTGAGGTTGACGAGCTGGAATATTCATCGCCGCCTAACGTAGTGAGCATCAAAGCTGTTTCTGCTGCCATTTCCAGCGCCCTGAGGGGCGAAGAAAACACTCGGGCGTGGGAGAATATCCGGCTCAAGGATATTGCGCAAGACATGGCTACTAAGGCGGAAATGGGACTTCAATATTTAGCTGAATATAACCCGTTTTACAAACGCCGGGACCAGACGGAACAGTCTGACCTGGCGTTTTTGCTAGAGTGCTGCGAAAAAGCAGGTCTAGCACTGAAGGTCACCAACGATACCATTGTGATTTTCGATGAGGAGCAAATGGAACAGCAAGAGCCGGTAGCTACCATCGAGCGCGGGAAAAGTAATATCCTTCGGGCGAGGTTCACATCGAAAAGCCGCGATATCTACCGGGCCTGCGAAATCAAGTATAAAGACCCGGCTACTGGCCAGACTTTTCGGTATATCTACGAGCCGCCCAACGCACCGGAAACTGGGCAAATACTCAAAATCAATGAGCGTGTAGAGGATGCGGAGGAAGGAAAAATCCTGGCCAGAAAACGCTTGCGAGAAAAAAATTTGAAGGAGAATATGGCCAGTTTAACTGTTGTGGGCGACCCCAAGCTGGTGGCCGGAGTAACCGTGACCGTGGTCGGGTTCGGTATATTTGACGGTAAATATTACATAGAACAAGCCCGTCACTCATACAGCGCGAGCGGCTATGTGGTGGACATCGACGTCCATAAGACACTCCAGTCGTACTACGTCAATGCAGCCAAGACGCTCATTATTGAGAAAAAAGCACGCAAACAGACCCGTAAACGGAGGCTAAAGTGGTATGAAAAATAAGACGATACGGTACGGTATTGTTTCGGCGGTGGACCCGGCGGCTCACACCGTGCGCGTAGCCTTTGAAGACGAAGACGCTATGGTCAGCGACTGGCTGCCGGTAGTGGTGCCCTGTGCCAGCAAAAACAAGGATTATGCGTTGCCTGACGTTGGTGATCGTGTTGTCTGCGCTTTCTTACCAAATGGCGTCTCCGCTGGGTTCTGCATGGGGGCGGTTTATAGCCCAGTCAATCGGCCGCCACATGGTAATGGCGAAATGCGCAGTGTGATGTTTGATGATGGTACAACGGTTTCATATGACCGCAGCACTCATACCATGACCGTGAACTGCACAGGCCCCATCATTATTGTGGCAGCCGGCAATGTAATTGTGACCGGCGATGTAATTGCAGACGGCATCAGTCTAAAAAACCACACTCACCCCGAAAGCGTTGGCACGCAGACTGGTCCGCCAGGCTAGGAGGTGACAGCTGTTGATCGGGACATTAGGTGATATTGTTTTCGAGGTTTCGACGGAGAAAGTACGCACTTTTGATGACCTGAAACGTCATGGTAGTGCCCGCTGGGCGACGCACGACGTGCTCGGGAAAAAGCCGGTACGGGAATTCATTGGACCCGGTCTGGAAATCATCAGTTTTTCGATGCAATTTGCTGCCGCCCTGGGCGTCAACCCATTGGAAGAGATTAAGAAGCTGCGTGAGCTCAGAGATAAAGGTGAAGCCGTCGAGTTGATTTTGAACGGTACACCGGTCAGCGAAAACCTTTGGGTAGTAGAGGAAATATCCGAAAACTGGAAACGTCTAGACAACAACGGTAATTTACTGTTTGCAGAGGTTGAAGTGTCATTGCAAGAATATCCGCGCGACTCGGACGCTGTTGCTACATCGGCAAACAGTAGCGCTGTTGCAAGTTCTGATAGCGGGGAGGAGGATGTTGCTGAATGATCGAGCTTGAAGTAACGGCGATGTTGGTCGACATTGACTTCGGGGCCACCGGTGTAAAAGAGATATTGCAAAATGTGCGAACCATCATAACCACGCCGAAGTATTCCGTTCCTCTTGATCGAAATTTTGGGTTAGATGCTACGATGCTGGACGCCCCGCTACCAGTCGCTCAAGCAAAACTGACGGCGGAGATTATTGCCGCAATAAATCGATATGAGCCGCGGTTTCGCGTGACCAAGGTACTCTTCGAGGGCGACGCCATGGAGGGCGTACTCCGGCCCAAAGTGAGGGGGATACTCGTTGGAACTCAGTAAATTGCCGCAAATTACATTTGCTGAAAAATCAGTGGCCGCCATTGAAGCGGCCATTATTACTACGTATGAAGCAATTGCGGGCAAAACGCTCTATCCTGGCGACCCGGTACGATTATTCTTAGAGGCTGTTGCGGCCATAATCGTCCAGCAGCGCGTACTGATTGATTATACGGGCAAGCAAAACCTGTTGGCCTATGCCAGCGGTGACTATTTGGATCATATTGGTGTGCTGGTTGGTACGGACCGGCTGCCGGCATCCGCCGCAACTACGACGCTACGATTCACGTTGTCGGCGGTGCAGCCGGGGGCCGTCATTATTCCGGCTGGTACCCGGGCAACTCCCGGGGATAATATTTTGTTTGCTACGACGGTGGCCGCTACAATACCGGCAGGGCAACTGTACGTCGATGTCGACGCAGTCTGTACGGAAACCGGTATCAAGGGGAACGGCTACACACCGGGGCAGATCAATAAGATTGTCGATCCGATCCAGTGGGTACAGAGCGTCAGCAACACGACGACCAGCGAGGGTGGGGCGGACATAGAAAGTGATGACTTATACCGTGAGCGCATAAGACAAGCACCGGAACAGTTTTCAACGGCTGGCCCGGATGGTGCGTATATCTACCATGCGATGCGAGCATCGGTACTGATCCAGGACGTATCGGTCTATTCTCCATCGCCTGGTGTAGTTGAAATCCGGCCACTCCTGATTGGCGGCGAACTACCTGGACAAGAAATATTGGATGCGGTGGCTGCGGTATGCAGTGACAAAACGGTACGACCTCTGACTGACCAAGTGCAAGTATTGGCCCCGCAAACGGTATCGTACAACGTGAACGTGACCTACTGGATTAGCAGCGACAATGCTGCGGCGGCGACAAGCATTCAGACTGCAGTAACACAGGCAGTAAATGATTGGGTGCTTTGGCAGAAATCAAAACTCGGGCGGGATATTAACCCCTCGGAACTTATCGCCCGTATGGTTGCAGCCGGGGCTAAGCGAGTGCAAGTGACGTCGCCGACTTATTCAGTCGTATCCAACTCACAAGTAGCAGTTGCAGATACGGTGACGATCACATTTGGAGGGCTAGAGGATGGCTAATACCATACAGACGGTCAAGCTAATTGATCTAGTGCCGCCGAACCTGAGGGGCGATCCCCAAGTACAGGCTGCCGCCGAGGTATTGGACGCAGAACTGCGGGAAGTGACAGAGGCAATACAGGAATGCTTGCATTTACCAAGATTAGACGAACTGCCGGAAGAGGTAGTGGATCTACTTGCCATCCAGTGGCATGTCGATTTCTACGAGCCAACACTGCCGATTGAGCGAAAGCGCGAGTTGGTGCGGCAGTCTATTGCCTGGCACCGGCGAAAAGGTACGGCTGCAGTCGTGCAAGATATGGTGACAGCAGTTTATTCCGGCGGCAAAGTTTATGAGTGGTTTGAGTATGGCGGCCAGCCGTATCATTTCCGGGTGGAAACTACCGGTGTGATCAGTAGCGATGAAATATATGAGCAACTGCAACGTGTCATTAACGCCGTGAAAAACGTGCGTTCATGGCTCGATGGCGTATATATCAAGCGCGAGTGGAGCGAGGCGAGATACTATGGCGGCATAGTCCGTACAGGAAAGGTAACTACGATCTATCCGGCCGCGTTCCCGGCGCAGTCAGCGCTAAATACTCAGTATGTACGCGGCGCCATCCATAAGGGCGTAATTATTACGATACGACCGGAGGTGCAATAATGGCTTTCAATGGAACGGTTTTGACGACCAAAGGGCGTAATCTACAGGCCAAGGCGCAGACCGGTGTGCAACTAAACTTCACAAAGGTGAAAATCGGTGACGGCACGCTGGGCGCTGGCCAGAGCCTGGAGGCCTTGAACGACCTGATTAATCCCAAGATGACCTTGAACATTCAGGGTCTGGCGGTACTCGGCGACGGTACCAGCCGAATTAGAGCTGTGATTACCAACACCGGACTAGCTACTGGTTTCTTCGTACGGGAAATCGGTGTGTTTGCGCAGGACCCTGACTTAGGTGAAATCTTGTATTGCGTTGCCAACGCCGGAGCCGAATGCGACTATTTGCCGGCAGAGGGCAGCGTATCAGTCGAACAGACGCTGGATATTGTGACGGCAGTAGGGAATGCAACAAATGTCACTGCAGTTATTAACGAAACCATTGTGCTGGCCACAAAGGCGGATTTAACGTCTCACAACAACGACCCGCAGGCTCATGGTCTGCTCACGGCGCTGCACCTATGGCAGCCGAATAAAGCGTATGCTGTCGGCGACATCTGCTACAGCGGTAAATCTGATGTAGCGAGCTACAAACGATTTGAGTGCGTCCAGGGCGGCACGAGCGGCACGACTGAGCCAACGTGGCCAGCCGTGGGGCAGACGGTGACGGATAGGACGGTGGTGTGGAAAGTCTCAGACATCAGAGATGCACGCGATGCCGCAAGCGTAGGCGGTAAAACGCCGGGAACGGGAGCAAATAATGTTCTTGTACTTGATGCAAACGGAAAAGTGCCGCAGGAGAATTTACCGCCAATACCGTCTGGCATACCTATCGGTTCAGTCATACCTTGGACTACAACAACAATCCCTGATGGGTGGCTTGAGTGTAATGGTCAAGCTGTTAGCCGTACTGACTTTAGCGAATTGTTTGCTAAAATAGGAACAACATTTGGTAGCGGAGATGGCTCTACTACATTTAATGTACCTGATTTACGCGGAGAGTTTATTCGCGGCTGGGATAACGGGCGCGGGGTAGATAGTGGACGTGCGTTTGGTTCGTTTCAGGCAGACGCTTTCCAGGGGCACTGGCACGAAATATATTTTGAATATGACCAAGCTGACGGTAGAGATTATCATAAACCTTTAATAAATGGCAATAAGTATTCTAGGGATTATAGCTATGACTGGGTACGCAATCCAATATCCGATGGGGTTAATGGGGAGCCTCGAACGTCATCAGAAACCCGCCCCCGCAACGTGGCTTTAATGTTTATCATCAAAGCCAAAGATGTTGCTGGTTCTGACCCTGCAGTGCAAGGGGCTAATGCCGATACGTTAGACGGTTTTCATGCTAGTGCATTTGCGTTAACAGGTCACATTCATACAGATTCGTCTACTATTAAACCTGCCTTAAATGCATCTGGTGATGCTCCTATTTACGCTTGCAGGGCTTGGGTTAACTTTGATGGTACTACTACACCAACAATTAGAGCGAGTGGGAATGTAAGTAGTATAACAAAAAACGGAACTGGAGATTATACAGTGAATTTTACCACACCAATGCCACATGCAAACTATTCAGCAACAGCAAATTATACAAATACTAATACTGCTCAAGCTACTGAAAATGACGGACAGGCAATCCCATGGAATTACCAAGCAAATTTTGTATGTATTTTCGTAAGTCACGGATCGGGCAGTGCAATAGATGGGAAAGTAGTTTCAGTATCAATACACTGCTAATAATTAGGAGGAGGTAATTTATGCAAGTTATATTATTCAAACAAAATGACCAAATTGCTGTTTTAATGCCGACTCAAGAAGCGTTATCTCAATATGATATACAAACTATAGCCAAAAAAGATGTACCTGAAGGGTGTCCTTTTTGGATTGTAGACGCTAGCACCTTACCTCAAGATATACCGCAGGACGCATGGGAAATAGATGAAAGCGAAAATCCTCCTGATGGATATGGTTCACAGCATTACACCTTCGAGGGGGTATTAAGTAATGATTAAAGTTAATATCGAGAAACTAAAACAGAAGAAAATAGAAGAATTAGACAGAGATTATCAACCGCAGTTTGCCGAATTATCCAAAGCGTTAGGACTAGCTATGCTTAATGATAATCAAGATATTATAAATGCTATTAAGACCGACTACCAATTACTAAAACAAGAATACCAAACAAAAAGGGAGGAAATTTTAAATGACTAAAAGATGTTTTATCTGCGGAGCAAAAGAACAGAACGGGAAGTGTACGAATGAAAATTGCCCAAGGTCGAAATGACTTCGGGCTTTAGTTTGGGAGGTGGAGACTTTGGATATCAAAGAACTGCTTGCATCTATGCAGAAATCAGCAGGAACGTTGGTCGACGGCTGGTTTGCCAAAACAATTATCTCGGCGGTAGTGGCCACATTGGGAAGCGTCCACGGAAATGTCCTGGGCGCTTTTGTTGTGCTCGTTTTTGTTGATTTGGTTACTCGTTGGATGGCTATCTGCAAACAGCATTTGATCGACAGCGGAAAAGAAACAGAGAGCCAAAACCTGTTTTGCTGTATCACAGACATACCGGCAGCATTCCGGGCTGGATATATTAATTCTTCCGCGATGAAGCATAGATTTGCTGGAAAACTAATTCTTTATGCTGCATTGACCCTCATGGCTGCCAATGTTGACAAGATGATTATGGCTGCTGGAGAAACTGGTATCATGCTTAAAATGGCATGGGTGTACCTAGCGGCTACGGAGGCTATGAGCATTTTAGAAAACCTCCGGGATGCTGGTGTTGAACAAGCCGGAGACTTGTTGCAGTTTGTCAAAGGGCGCATGGGGGTACTCTTTGATAGAAACAAAAACAAATAGGAGGTAACGCAAATGGCTAAAATCGCTGTAAATGCTGGTCACCATGTCGAGTTTGACCCCGGGGCTATCGGTCCTGGCGGCATTCGGGAGGCCGACGTAAACTATGCTGTTGGCCAAAAACTCTGTGATATTCTGAGTGCACACGGCCATGAAACGATATTTATAATGGAAAACGATTTGCAGCTTATCTGTGACGCGGCCAATGAGTTTGACGCTGACGTATTCGTATCCATACATTGCAACGCGGCGGGAAATCCGGCTGCGCACGGCACTGAAACGTACTACCACGCCAGCAGCGCGCGGGGCAGTATGCTGGCGCAATATGTCCACTGCGAGTTGGTCGGGCTGGGCCTGGCCAATCGCGGCACGAAAACCGCGAACTTTTATGTACTCAGAAACACAGCAATGCCTGCGGTGTTGGTGGAAATGGCGTTTATCAGCAACGCGGAGGAAGAACAATTGTTGGCCAGCGATGAGTTTCAGCGGCAGGCGGCAGAAGCGATTGCTAGAGGAGTTCAGAGGTGGTTAGATGCCTAGTTGGATTATCAACAGCGTCACCGTCGAAGCTGACGACATCAGCTACGAAGAAGCCGAGCACTATGTCATAGAGGAACAGCAGCTCTGGAAAGAAAAGGGCAAAGTGCTGGACCGCATGGAAATCCGCCTTATCAACGATGGCTTAGACGTCGAAATCAAGGCCGTCGAAAGGTCGCCTATCCGCCGCGTGCGGCGCATCACCGGTTACCTTAGCACGGTCGACCGGTTTAACGATGCAAAGCGCGCGGAGCTGGCGGACCGGGTGGCGCATGAGTATCGAGAAGCATTGACCGACAATATCCGGGGGTGAGTGCGTGTTTAATATCGAGCAGAATAATGTGGTCCGCCGCTGGTTATATTTGCTTATCGTCTTGGTCATTACCCTGGCTATTTTTGCTGCTTGGCAATACTGGCATAAGCCGCCGCCAGTCACTGTTATGACGCAAGAAGAGGTGCGGGACCCGGTGCAGGTGGCGCAAAAAATAGACGTGCCGCAGTCTGTCGCCCGGGAGATTGTCCGCGAGGTGCAGGTTGTCACGCAGGCACCGCCGGCCGTATCATACACAGTACAGGCCCCGGACACTAAAAAAGCTGCTCAGGTTGTTGAGCAGCAGATAAAGCAAGATAAAACGCCAGTAGCCTTACCACCTGCCGACAGAACCATAGTAACGCCGCGCGAGCAAAAAGTGGACGTGTACCGTGTCACGCTTGACAAACCGCGTGCTGTCGGAGTGTACGCCAGCACGGAGAGCGCCGGCATCATGGCGCAATATAAAAACATAGCTGTATTCGGTGGCCCCAAATACCAGGGGGGATATGAAATAGGTGCCGCCTACATGATTAGGTGGTAATTGCCGCTCCGAAAGGGGCGGCTTTTTATTTTTTATTTTTTATCTTTTTTGGGAAAATTAACATATTTTTCTTGACGTGAGTAAAGCATTATGCTAAAATAAAATCAGAAAGGGGGGATAAAGTGGACGAAAAACAAAAAGAGCTTCTCGAAATAGCGGCTCTGCTGGTCGGAATAGCGGCAAACCTGATTACGATAGCAGAAGCCCTAAAGAGAAGCACAAAGCCCCGGAAGAACCGCAATAAGCCTCGCAAGCGCAAGCGGTAAACCGGAGCCGGTAAGTGGGGGAGGGAAACCTCCCTAACTTACCCTTAATATATCATGTTTATCGTCCATTATCAACATGACAAAATGGGGTAAACTGACACTAATAGCTACAGCAACACTAACAATCTATATGGCGTTGCGTATAAAATGGGGATTTGAAAGCATATTAATTCTTTTAACGGGTGTTCTAATTGGCGTATGTTTGACTGGCTTTTTGGTATGGTGGAGGGATAGAAATTGGTAAAGGAATATTATTTTCGATCAAAAGAGGAACTAACGGCTTTTATTGTTGCTGAAGTAATTAACACTACCGAGGCAATTGAAATTCTTGGCTGCACAAGGCAAAATTTAAACGACTTGATTAATCGTGGGAAAATAACCCCGATCAAGGAACTCCCTCGTGACCGACTGTTTTTTAAGTCTGATATTATTGCAAGAAAACGGCAACAAGACAAGAACGATTGATATTCTTACTAGCAGTAAGACCCGGTTAGTGCCGGGGTTTTATTTTTTGTACGCATGGGCGCTGGCCGGTGGTGAGTCGTATGAGCGGATGTAACACAGTCTTTAGCAGTTTTGATCTAAAGTTAGCACTATGGAATTTTTAAATTGCAATCACTCTCCATAGGTTGGCAATCTGTGGTATAATGTGAAACAATAAAACTAAACACATAGACAGGGTGAACAGTATGTTAACGTCCTTCGAAATATGCGCAGGTGCAGGTGGACAAGCCCTTGGACTTGAGCTTGCAGGGTTTCATCATGTCGGGCTTCTTGAACTAGATCCGCACGCCTGTGCTACTTTGCGGCTTAACCGGCCAACATGGTCAATTTACGAGCAAGATCTGCGGCAATTTAATGGTGCACATCTCAAAGGGATTGATCTTTTGGCAGGCGGGGTGCCGTGCCCTCCTTTCTCTAAGGCTGGTAGACAACTCGGCGAGAAAGACGAACGCGACTTATTTCCGGAAGCGCTTCGCCTTGTCGATGAAATTAGGCCCAAAGCCGTCATGCTTGAAAATGTGCGGGGACTGTTAGATGCAATATTTGATGATTATCGTCAGTGGCTTGTTGCCAACCTGCGAAAACTTGGCTACGTAGCGGAATGGAAGCTATTAAATGCGTCTGACTATGGGGTATCTCAATTGCGCCCTCGTGTAATATTAGTCGCTTTGCGTAAAGACATTGCTCATCAGTTTAATTGGCCAGAACCTATTGGCATAAAACCTCCTACTGTTGGCGAACTGTTGTACGATTTAATGGCAGAGCGCGGCTGGCGGCTAGCTGGCCGCTGGCGCGAATGGGCAAACGACATAGCGCCGACGCTGGTAGGTGGCAGTAAAAAACACGGTGGGCCTGACCTTGGACCGACACGAGCAAAACAGGCATGGGCAATGCTTGCCGTAGACGGGCACGGAATTGCAGATTTTGCTCCGGATCCTGATTTTATGGGTTTTCCCCGCCTTACAGTACGCATGACGGCAAGGATACAGGGTTTTCCGGATGAGTGGCAGTTCTCCGGGCGAAAAACTGCGGCATACCGACAAATAGGCAATGCTTTTCCCCCACCGGTTGCAATGGCTGTTGGAAGACAAATCCGGCTTTGTCTTGAAGCTGCTGCGAGAGAAAGGTTGTTTGCTGTATGACTCAAAGTATACAAGGGTGCTCATTGTTTGCCGAAGCACGCAAACGGTATCATGCTGCCTTGCTTAATTCAGTGTTGAAAGTTGATAAAAATGGTATACCCAGTAACGCAGATAAAGATAGCCGAACTTCTGTCCGGGTTGCGCAAGGAATTGCGGAGCAGTTGCAATCAGATACCGGTACTCGGTTGGCCGGACAAACAAGCGGTAAGGAGTTTGAAACTTGTAACGCTGATTTTTTGAGGGAGACTTTTAATAAGCTTGGGCATATACGTCCTGGCGAATGGAATGTTATACAGATCGCCAACCGTAATAGGTTGGCAATTGCCAAATATGAGCAGTATGCCCATCTTATTGAACTTGATAAGCTAACCAAAGCTAACCGGGGATTAGCTGCGATAATCGGGAGTGATTACACAATTGCGCCGGATATCATTATTGCAAGACAACTGTTAGACGATGATAAAATTAATGAACCAAGCCTGATAGTGGATGACACCGTTACGCGTCACGCTGCCCTGCGCGCCAAAAATGGCGGTAAGCCACTTTTACATGCGAGCATTTCCGCAAAATGGACGATCCGGTCTGACAGAAGCCAGAACAGCCGCTCTGAAGCACTGAATTTGATACGTAACCGCAAAGGCCATTTGCCTCATATCGTTGTTGTCACTGGCGAACCTCTTCCCAGCCGTTTGGCTTCTATCGCTTTAGGCACTGGTGACATTGACTGCGTATATCATTTCGCGTTGTATGAATTAATCGAAGCAGTGAAGGCAACGGGTCAAGACGAAGCAATAGCTATTTTGGATACTATGGTGAAAGGCAAGCGGCTAAAAGACATATCAGACTTACCTCTCGACTTAGCGATATAAATACTGCTGTAGTACCTATCCCCTATCCCACCTTAAAAGTCAAGTGAACTGTTTTGTTCTAAAGGATGGGGCGGCCAGGGTATTCGGTACACCTGTCGGATCCGTGGGAAGCAGGTTTACCTGTTTTGCGATGCGGGTCGGTGGTTTGTTGAGAAATAGACCGCTTCCGTGTGGGGACGGCTTTCTTAGTTTATGGCAGACAGCTAGTGGTTTACATATAATAAATTAAGAGTTGTTTCGAAAAAGCTGGATCGTTGTTGGTCACATTTTGGTCACACATTGAAGAAAAAGACATTAATTTTTATTAAAGATATTGCTGCTTGATGTTTGAAAAAACCTTATTTTTTCGCGCCCTCGTGACCGTGGTAAAAAATGTTACAATCTTTTAGATAAGGGGCGGCATGATGTAATCACTGCCAGCGGGCCCATGTGCACTGGGCTTCCGAGCAGCGCCTAGACCATTTGTCCACGTTTTGGTCGCATCACATAAAGAAAAGACTAGGCATCAGGTAGAGTATTATAACTCTATTTGATGCCTAGTTTAATTTTTGAGGGATTGCTTACTATTCAATTTTATTTTTTAGATATGATATAACTGTTTGGATGCTGGCGCCAGAATCATCTAATAATTGCGAAAACCCCTTTCCAGTAAAGGGGTTTTCTTATATACTAAAACAAATAAGATTATACTATGTAGTTTACGGAGGTAATATTTTGGAGTATAAGCACATGGAACAAAGTAAATTACCTGCCTTAACTCTTGATGAATCATTATTTACTAAGCTTTGGGAGATTTTTAGCCAAGACGGAGAGTTTCTCTGGCATGCGGCAATTGGGGAAAATGACGATCTTTTAGGCAAACAGGATTTAGAAGAACGTCCGATTCAGACGGTTGAGAACTGGGAGCAGCTTATTCGTATTGCTAGGACAATGCCCCGGATTGATCAACTGAGATTAACGGTAGAGGTACCGGATAAGGGGACAATTGCTCTAGCAATCAAGAATTTTGTTCCCTGTGAAGGTAGGCTTATTGTCACTGGTGCAGAAGAACAGTGGGTGTATGACCGATTTGATCAATGTTTGGCAGTGTTTACAGAACGAAAAGAAGCATTTAATACATTATTGTATACTCGGTTAGGGTTTGAAATCATTCAAACAGTTATACCACTCGGCAGTATGTTTATTATTGTTCTCGGTGCTGCTATTTTGTTTATACCTATCGAGATCAGAGTCAGCGAATGGTACTGGTGGATAGTGGCAGCTACTGTGATTATTACTTTGCGTTCTGCTTATACAGTGTCCAATAAACTTATTGTTTACGTTATGAACAAGTATCCATTTATAAAGTGGCAAAAGTGATAGCATAAACCCCGTATGTAACGCATACATACTTAATACCTCATCTGTACTGAAAACTCCGCTACGTTATCACTGGTGAGGCATTAGGTAGTTGCGGAAGGAGGGGGTAAATATGATTATCAGCTTGCGCCGCCTATTCAACAACCGGAATATATTTTTTAGTATTATCGGCTTATTTGCCATATCTGCTATGTATGTGCAGGTGGCTGAAGTAATTTCAGGCGGCCCGATGGCTATTGCCGGGACTCGCACCGACCAAAAGGTAGTGGCGCTTACTTTTGATCATTCTTGGGGTAACAAATTCACACCATCTATTCTGGATACACTGCAAAAACATAATATTAAATCAACCTTTTTCATTATGGGGCCATGGGCGAAGAAATATCCAGAAGTAGCTCAGCGGATAGTTAAAGATGGGCATGAAATTGCCAGCCATGGATATCGGCATGAAAATTACGGTGATATGTCGCCTGAATGGGTGAAAGAAGATATAACTAAAGCCCATGAACAAATTAAAGAAGTGACAGGTGTCGAGCCGCGGCTGTTGCGTCCGCCTAATGGTCATTATAGTCAGCAATCATTAAAAGTTACTGATGAACTTGGATATAAAACCATTATTTGGAATGTGGATTCGCTGGATTGGAAAAATCCCGGGCGGGATGTAATAGTTGAACGGGTAATGAAACGCTTAAAGCCAGGAGCTATTATTTTAATGCATGCTTCGGATACTCCGTTACAGACAGCAGATGCATTGCCTATTCTTGTAGAAAGAATTAAGGCAGAGGGATATACTTTCGTTACGGTCAGTGAATTGTTAGAAAAGTACAGTGAAAAGGGAATTCAGAGGCATTAGCAATTAAGGGGTTGCTACGCTATGTTGTAATGACAGTGAAAACTGTTATTGCGTGCATAGGATGGCAATCTCTTTTTTAATTATATTTCTTCAGATAGGAAGGATTTTGTCGATATATATCGAAATTGACAAGATTTCATAAAGTGCAAGGCTTACGCCGATAATTACTTTCAGGCGGTTTTTTTTTATCCGAGGACTATCTGTTTATAAAACTGCTTATTTCCGTAAGGAGAGTTATATCCAATGGGATAGGAGCGGCTAAGCCCTGGATTAGGGAAACTTATTCTCAGATGAATAAAAACCTACCTGAAACTAAATTAATTTGATCATATAGTGGTTACTTGCAGGTAATAAGCCTAATCACCAAATGGAGCTAATTAAAGGAGGATATTACATGACGACCGGCAAACAAGAATTGATTTTGGTCATGGATTTTGGTGGCCAGTACAGCCAGCTAATTGCCAGACGGATTCGCGAATGTGGAGTTTATTGTGAAATAATACCCTTCAACACCAGTATTGATAAAATACGCCAGATGGCACCAAAAGGCATAATTTTTTCCGGTGGACCATCCAGTGTTTATGGTGAAAATGCGCCTAAATGCGACCCGCAAATTTTTGAAATTAATTTGCCAGTTTTAGGAATTTGTTATGGGATGCAGCTTACTGCGCATCTATTGGGTGGTAAGGTAGCTCATGCTACTTCCCGTGAGTATGGCAATACCAAACTGTTTGTTGATAAACATGACGGTATTTTTGTTGAAATTAATGCTGAGACCCAGGTATGGATGAGCCATGGTGATTATATTGCTGAACCACCAGCCGGTTTTACCATTACAGCCCATACTGAAAGTACACCGGTAGCTGCTATGGAAAATAGCGTTAGAGGTATTTACGGAGTACAATTCCATCCCGAGGTCGTACATACCCGAGAAGGTATGCAGATGCTCAAAAATTTCTTGTTTACTATTTGTGGTTGTACCGGTAATTGGAATATGGGTTCATTTGTTGATCAGGCGGTAGCTAAAATCCGGGAGCAGGTAGGAAATAAACGTGTGCTGTGTGCTTTGAGCGGTGGCGTTGATTCTTCGGTAGCTGCGGTGCTAGTACATCGTGCCGTTGGCGATCAACTGACCTGTGTGTTTGTTAACCATGGTTTTCTGCGCAAAGGGGAAGCCGAACAGGTGGTTAAAACCTTCCGGGATGGCTTTAAAATGAATTTGGTTTATGTGGACGCTGTAGAGCGTTTTATGACGCGGCTGCAGGGCATAACAGAACCTGAACAAAAACGTAAAATTATTGGGGAAGAATTTATTCGGGTATTTGAGGCAGAAGCTGCCAAATTGGGCGAAATTGACTATTTGGTACAGGGGACTTTATATCCTGATGTTATTGAAAGCGGCACTGCCACTGCGGCTGTTATCAAAAGCCATCATAATGTAGGTGGTTTGCCGGAAGACATGAAGTTTGAACTCGTCGAACCGCTTCGAGATTTATTTAAAGATGAAGTTAGAGAGTTGGGACGCGAACTAGGACTGTCAGACGATATTGTTTATCGTCAACCTTTCCCAGGACCTGGTTTGGCGATACGAATTATCGGTGAGGTCACTGAAGAACGTCTGGAAATTCTGCGGGAAGCTGACGCCATTGTATATCAGGAAATTAAAAATGCCGGTTTGTACCGTAAAGTGTGGCAATCTTTCGCTGTTCTGCCTGCCATGAAAAGTGTCGGCGTCATGGGCGATGAGCGGACATATGCTTATACAGTTGGTCTAAGAATTGTGGAGAGTGAAGATGGCATGACAGCCGACTGGGTACGTGTACCTTATGAGGTACTTGATACCATATCACGGCGCATTGTTAATGAAGTTAAAGGTGTAAATCGGATTGTATATGACATTACTTCCAAACCACCTTCCACCATTGAATGGGAATAATTTTGGTAGTAGGTAAATCCGTGGGTCCTTGTTTATCAGGGACTTACGGATTTTTTTTTTTGCAGCAGGCTAGAACGCCATTTTTTAAGTATACTGTTTTTATTTTCATCAATTTCTTTAGGCTACTTACCTAATCTTGGCCTAGCATATTTAACAAGATAATGTAAATCATATTAAAAGTCCCAAATTCCCCAACCTAGTTTTTAACATATTTTAGTCAGGTTTTTTTCCAGGTGCCAGAATTACTATAGGAGGAGCTGTAGTAACAAGTCTTATTATTGGAATCGTCGAATACATAGTGCATGTTATCAGAGTAAGTCAAACACAGCAAGAAGTTTACCATTTATAAATATGTCAGTTTAGATAACTAGGTTATTGTCGAAGAAAAAACTATGACGGCTTTGCCATCAATAGTTTTTTTTAATTTGTGAGAAGGAAAAACCAAAACAACGTAGAACAATTTCTAAATAGCATATACTAATTGATAAATTTATAGAAATAGTATAACACATTGGGTAGCGGAAAGGGGTAGTTACGAGTGGCTAAATATGTGTATTTATTTAAAGAAGGAAGTGCTGACAAGAAAGCTCTTTTAGGAGGAAAAGGCGCTAATCTGGCGGAAATGACCAACATTGGTTTGCCAGTACCTCCCGGAATGACTATTACTACTGAAGCATGTAAAGAGTATTACCGGCTGGGCCAGAAGTTACCTGAAGGTTTACTAGACGAAGTAAAAAGTAAGTTGTCGGTTGTTGAAGAACAGGCAGGTAAGAAGTTTGGCGATTTAGCTAATCCATTACTGGTTTCTGTGCGTTCTGGTGCAATGTTTTCTATGCCAGGTATGATGGACACTATATTGAATTTGGGTCTTAATGAAGAAACAGTCCAATCATTAGCCAAAAACACCGATAATCCCAGATTTGCCTATGATGCATACCGTCGTTTTATTCAAATGTTTGGTGACGTTGTGTTAGGAATTCCTAAACATGAGTTTGAAGAGATTCTGGATAGACAGAAAGAGTTACAAGGCGTCAAATTTGACCAGGAGCTTACAACTGAGTCATTACGTGAAATTATCGACAAATATAAAGAGTTAGTGAAGATTAAACAAGGGCAGCCTTTCCCGGAGAATCCTTTTGTTCAACTGGCTATGGCTATTGAGGCAGTATTCCGCTCTTGGAATAACGACAGAGCTATAGTATATCGTAATCTTAATAAAATTGATCATGATCTGGGGACGGCCGTAAATATTCAGTCCATGGTATTTGGTAATATGGGTAATGATTCAGGTACCGGAGTAGCTTTTACCCGCAATCCTTCCACTGGTGAAAATGTTTTGTATGGTGAGTTTTTAACCAACGCCCAAGGTGAAGATGTAGTGGCAGGTATTCGTACTCCCAGGCCTATTGCCGAACTTAAAGACGAGATGCCTGAGGTGTATGAAGAATTTGTCCGGATTGCCCGGTTATTAGAAAAGCATTATAAAAATATGCAGGATATTGAATTTACTATTGAACGCGGGCGTTTATATATTCTTCAGACCCGTAATGGCAAGCGGACCGCTCAGGCTAGCGTACGTATTGCCTATGAAATGGCACAAGAAGGTCTAATTAGCAAACAACAAGCTTTGTTATTGGTTGAACCAGAACAGCTTAATCAGTTACTGCACCGTCAGATTGACAGCGATGCTGTTTTAAACATAATTGCAAAAGGGCTACCGGCTTCACCGGGTGCCGCGTCTGGTCAAGTGGTATTTGATGCTGATGAAGCCGAGCGCATGGGTAAGGCCGGTAAAAAGGTATTACTGGTGCGTACGGAAACAACACCAGATGATATTCATGGTATAGTCGCTGCCCAAGGGATTTTAACCAGCAGAGGCGGCATGACCAGTCATGCTGCTGTAGTGGCTAGAGGAATGGGTAAGCCGTGTGTATGTGGTTGTGAAGCCATTCAAATTGACTATTTAAAAGAAGAGTTTAGTGTTGGAACAACAAAAGTTAAAAAAGGTGAGATTGTTTCTATTGATGGTGCAACCGGGCGGGTGATTTTGGGCGAAGTGCCCATGAAAGAACCGGAAATTTCGCCAGAATATACAGCGCTGTTGGAGTGGGCTGACCAATATAAACGCTTAGGAGTAAGAGCTAATGCCGATACCCCGGAGGATGCTTTAAAAGCCCGTGAATTTGGTGCAACTGGAATCGGCTTGACTCGAACCGAGCATATGTTTATGGATCAAGACAGACTACCCTATGTCCAGCAAATGATTTTAGCTGATTCACTGGAAGCTCGTCAGCAGGCGTTGAGTCATCTTCTTCCCATGCAGCAAAATGATTTTTACGGAATTTTAAAAGCTATGGAAGGGTATAAAGTATGTATTCGGCTGTTAGATCCACCTTTACATGAGTTCCTGCCCAGTCTTGAAGAGTTGTTAATTGAAACAACTACGCTAAAAATAACAGGGGAAAACCCAGCCTTGCTAGAAGAAAAGCTGCATTTATTAAAGAAAGTGCGCGCGCTGCATGAATTTAACCCCATGCTTGGACATCGTGGCTGCCGCTTGGGTATTTCCTATCCTGAAATATATGAAATGCAAGTTCGGGCCATTTTTAATGCGGCTAGTCAGCTAACCCGTGAAGGCTATAAAGTGCTACCTGAAATTGAGATACCACTTGTTATGGATGTTAATGAAATGAAATTCTTCCGTAAAAAAATTGATACTATTGCTGAAGAAATCATGACAAAAGCCGATGTTAAATTCCATTATTCAGTTGGCCTCATGATTGAACTACCGCGCGCAGCATTGCTAGCTGATGAACTTGTCGAGTTTAGTGACTTTTTCACTTTTGGTACTAATGACCTGACTCAAACTACTTTTGGATTTAGTCGCGATGATGCAGAAGGTAAGTTCTTGCAAGACTATTTGGAGAACAAAATACTCAAAGACAACCCCTTCATTACACTTGACCGTAAAGGCGTAGGCAAACTTATGGAAATGGCTATTACCGCTGCACGCAAGAGCAAGCCTGATATTGAATTCGGTATTTGTGGTGAACATGGCGGTGAGCCCAATTCGGTTCGATTCTGCCATGAAATTGGTTTGAGTTTTGTAAGTTGTTCACCTTATCGTGTGCCATTAGCCAGATTAGCGGCTGCGCAAGCTGCTATTAGCGATAGCGAAGTAATTGGTACCAGATAATTGTTACCTATGAGCAATATACCTCCGGACAGATGTTAATCCGGAGGTATATTGATTTCTAAAATTAATAAAAATAAGTATATTGACAGTAGGATGTTGTCTATGATACTATAAATAAGTCGCTGATGGTTGCGACAAAATATTCCAAACGAATTAACATAAAATAACATGTTGACAAGTTGGAATTAACGTGATATTATAGAAAAGTCGCTTGAATGCTGATGGAAATTAAACAGCAATTGAAACGACGAAATAAGTAAGATTATGTTGACATGTTAAAATAAACATGATAACATATATGAGCGTCACTGAACTGCATAAAAAGAGCGGCAGTGACAAATGTGTTCCCTGAAAACTGAACAATGTAAGAAATGCATCAAAAGCCAGATGT
>NZ_JBYKYF010000288.1:1112-3913 GCF_057736855.1 Sporomusa sp. | reverse complement strand
CCATCTGCTATGTTGGCTGCGATTACATCATAGTTAATAGTAGCTTCTGCCGTCGCTCCATTTCACTGCATGTACCAATTAAAATGATCCGGTTTATTGCTCCTTTCAAAGGTGGTCGCAGATAATATTCGCTAAAGCCTTAGCAGAGGAGCTGATGTCGGATGAAAAAGCTATTCAGCCGCCGGTCGGTAGCTGTTGACCCGGCACACATGATATTATTACATCAAGAAGCCATTGAACAGCTTGAGCTTATGCATACAGCCGTAGAGGCGTCAGAACATGCCAGCGATGGTATGCGTGACACACTTGTCACCATAGCCGAAAATCATTGGGAGGGTTACCTTGACACTTTACACATGCTTTGTATGCATGATGATAATTTAGCAGCAGTCACGAAAAAATATGGTTTTAAAGTGCGCGACAACGAGCTGACAGAAACCGATCGGCAGCTTTTTGGCAATCGCCTATTGGTTATGGCACTCCTCGTAGGGCTTATCCGACGACATCGTCGGTTTACCTATTACTATGGGCTAAGAGCAAACCCAATGGGTGATTATATCAAAGAATCCATAGCAACCGAGCGCGAGCACATAGCAATGATGATCGGCATGATACAAAATCTGTTGTGATCCCTTCCTCTTTGCAGGAGGCAGATTGCCTCCTAATATTTTTCCGAGTAAAAAGACCATATGACTAAATGATTAAGTAATGTTAGCCTGTCATTAGCGCTATCTAGGCGCACAAATGCGGTAGGCGATCTACATTTTAAAACTGATGGCATCGGCTTGCTCCAATGTACAACGCAAGCCGTGTTTTTTATTTTAAAGGATTTTTATTTTAGGAATGCGAATACTAGCGTATATGCAGATTTTTTTCGTGACCAAGGAGTGACTATGCCTGATTTCACTGTACCTTTAACCTGTCCTATTCTCCCAGTAAAAGACTTTTTACGGCGGCGGGCCGGACTTTCGCTAACCTTATGGCGTAAGATAAAAGCTAATGGAACCCTTACCATTAATGGCCAACCGGCACTACTATCCTCCCTGGTCTATCCTGGTGATACAATTACTGTCACTTGGCCAGAGATTTCCTCCATCGCTGCTGAAAACTTGCCGCTTTCCATTGTTTATGAAGATGACTGGCTGCTGATAGTAGATAAACCTGCAGGTATGCTGGTACATCCGGCGACAGGCGAACATTCAGGCACACTGGCTAATGCGGTCATGTATTATTATAGCCAACGACATTATTCGTGCAGCTTCCATCCTGTCAACCGACTAGACCGTAATACTTCAGGCCTAATACTTATTGCTAAACGTCCTGATATTCAACACTGGCTTAACCAACATCAACAGCTCATAGTAAAACAGTATTTGGCAATTGCCAGCGGTATTCCTAACCCAGCTTGCGGCGTAATTGATGCTCCTATTGGCCGTAAAAATAACAGCATTATTGAACGCGAGGTTCGTCCCGACGGTCAACAAGCCATTACCCATTATCGCCTCCTTAAGACGTTAAAGAATGCCAGCTTACTTGAAATTCTGCTAGAAACAGGACGTACCCACCAAATACGGGTTCATCTACAGTATATTGGCTGCCCGTTGCTTGGAGATGATCTCTATGGCGGTCCTATTGACCAAATTCAGCGACAAGCGCTGCATGCAGCCCAATTAACCCTGCCACATCCGGTTACTCAGCATCAACTTGTAATTACCAGTTCTTTACCGCACGATTTACGTAATCTTATCAGCAAACTTGGGGAATAATATATAAATATGATATAATGTATGTAAAATATGCTATAATATATCTGGTTCTTAGGAAAAATAGGAGGGATTTCCATGCCATTAGTAACTTCAAAAGAGATGTTTAAAAAGGCTTATGAAGGCCAGTATGCTATTGGCGCTTTTAACGTCAATAACATGGAAATTATTCAGGGCATTGTTGACGCCGCCAAAGAAGAGCAAGCTCCGCTCATCCTTCAGGTATCTGCCGGCGCCCGTAAATATGCCAAGCACATTTATTTAATTAAACTAGTCGAAGCCGCTCTGGAAGATTCTAACCTACCGATTTGTTTACATTTAGACCATGGTGAAGATTTCGAAATCTGTAAATCCTGCATTGATGGCGGCTTTACTTCTGTAATGATTGACGGTTCTAAACTACCGTTTGAAGAAAATATTGCACTTACTAAAAAAGTAGTAGAATATGCCCATGAACGCGGTGTTGTCGTCGAGGCTGAACTTGGTCGACTTGCAGGCGTTGAAGACGCTATTAATGTAAGTGCCAAAGAAGCTACATATACCGATCCTGATCAAGCGGTAGAATTTGTTGAGCGTACAGGCGTAGATTCCCTGGCCATTGCTATCGGCACTAGCCATGGCGCTTATAAATTTAAAGGTGAGTGTAAACTTGATTTTGAGCGTCTTGAAACCATATCCAGACTGTTACCAAACTTCCCGCTAGTATTGCATGGTGCTTCTACCGTACTACCTGAATTTGTAGAAAAATGTAATTGTTATGGCGGCCAAATCCAAGGCGCTCAAGGCGTTCCTGAAGATATGCTGCTCAAAGCTGGTAAATTAGGTGTCTGCAAAATTAATATTGATACCGACCTCCGTCTGGCTATGACTGCCTCTATCCGAGAACATCTAGCCAATCATCCATCAGACTTTGATCCCAGACAGTATCTCAAACCAGCCCGTGAAGCCATTAAAAACATGGTAAAACATAAAATGCGTAATGTTTTAAACTGCAGCGGTCGCATTTAGTATACAATTCTATATGGGAATGGTTAGTTA
>NZ_JBYKYF010000288.1:0-1102 GCF_057736855.1 Sporomusa sp. | reverse complement strand
GATTGTCGATTAGCTTATAAAATTACTCGTAATTACTCGAAAAAAATAGCTGCCACCAGGCGGCTATTTTTTATACAAACTCTTCTGGATGCCAGCAAAACTCTTCAAAAGTTCTATTGGAAAAATGGATATCTGATCCCAAAAAACGCATATAGCGTTCCTCTTCCTCTTTTATCGTTTCTGGCTTTTTCCCGGGATAATTGTTAATGACCGTTATTTTAAGCCTATCCGTGCGGTTGGTTTGAATCCTTTTTAATAAATATTTAATATGCATATCCGCATCAGGAAATGAATAACCGCAGAAAATCAAATGGGTAATATTTTTTAAACTGGTTTCGGCTTTGTGCCAGACAATATTCAAAAAAATATTAGACATATCTTTAAAATAAGTAGGCGGCACGATGACAGGAGTTTCTATGGACTGGCAGTACTTGCACTTAGCCATCACAGGGTTTGTGTCTAATGTAAGGATTTCCTGCTGGCGCTTTATCAATTTTAAGGAATTACAAGTAGGACAATAAGACCAGTTAAGCGACCCATGAACTTTATAAAGCTGAACAACTGACTTATTATTTTCCGGAGAACAGACAGGTGCTGAATAATTAGTAAAATCTACTCCATAATCTACAACGATGTTGTCCATAGAATCGAGAGCCCGATCAATCAACATATCATAGTTTGTCGATAAGAACACCAAATCCTTTAACAAACCGTTCGCATCCAGTTGTTTCACCAAAGTATGATGAAGTCCTTTTACAACCGATGTCTTATCTTCAAGCACCTCAGCCATTAGTAATACCAAATACTGTCTGATAAAACCAATTCTATTACAGTTTTGCGCCAGATTATCCAGATCAAAATCTTTAAACGACTGCCGCTTACGAACAGCTAGATCCAATAGACCAATAGCTTCTTCAAATGTGGGGAAATGAATACTATCCAAATCATCATTTAGTACATCAATAAAAAAGATTTCTTTGAAATAGGTACTCAATTCACTGACGCGTTGAGAATTACTATAATTTTTCTTAGCCCGAAGAGCTGCAAAATATTTTCTAAATAGCATATTCTGGACTGGTGCGCCTTCAGCTGCCGAGGCACC
>NZ_JBYKYF010000287.1:0-3922 GCF_057736855.1 Sporomusa sp. | reverse complement strand
GCAGTGCCTTGGCCAAGTTAGCACGGGCACCGAAAAATTGCTATTAACGGTGGACGAGATGAAGTCACTGGTAAGCAAGTGACACCCGTTATCCCCCTTCCGGAAGGCGAATATTTGGATTATGAAACCGTTCGGAAAAATTATTCGCTGGTTATGGACTGGCTTGCTGGTCTGTATGTCAACACCATGAATCTTATTCACTATATGCACGATAAATACGCGTATGAAAGAGCGCAAATGGCGTTGCATGATACTGAAGTCGGCCGCCTGATGGCTTTTGGTGTTGCCGGCCTGTCGGTGGTAGCTGATTCCTTAAGCGCTATCAAATATGCTAACGTTAAACCTATTCGTGATGAACGCGGAATTGCTACCGACTTTGAAGTTATTGGTGAGGCTCCGTGCTATGGCAATGATGATGAGCGGGTTGATCTTATCGCTAAGGAAGTAACTGCCGAATTTTCCGCTAATCTGAAAAAACACCCTACTTACCGCCAAGCGGAACATACTTTATCAGTATTGACAATTACTTCTAATGTCATGTATGGCAAAAAGACCGGTTCAACCCCGGACGGCCGTAAAGCCGGCGAGGCATTTGCCCCAGGTGCTAATCCTATGCACGGACGTGACAAATGCGGCGCATTGGCTGCCTGCAATTCGGTATCTCAGCTTAGCTATGAAGATTGCCGGGATGGTATTTCTTATACTTTCTCCATCGTTCCGGCCGCATTGGGCAAATCGCCTGAAGCTCGGGTCAACAACCTGACTGCTATCCTGGATGGCTATGCTGAGAGTGAAGGTCATCATATCAATGTAAATGTGCTTGACCGCGCCATTTTGGAGGATGCGATGAAAAATCCAGAGAAATACCCGCAGTTGACCATTCGTGTCTCAGGTTATGCGGTGAACTTTATTAAATTAACGGCTGCCCAGCAGCGGGAAGTTATTAGCCGTACCTTCTATGAAGCCGTTTAACAGCTACAACGCTGCGATTGCCATGTCGGCTCTCTCACTAAAAATAGCAAGAGATGGAGATTGCCGCGCTACGCCTGACTTGTGTGGTAAAGTATTGTTTTTTCATAGCTTTGCAGGCAATAAGCAGAGATTGTGGCAATCTCACCATCGTGCTAGGAGGGGAATATTATGACACAGCCATATGGCTATTATCACTCGGTAGAAACATTTGGCACCGTAGATGGTAGGGGCATTCGCTATGTATTATTTTTGACCGGCTGCTCTTTGGGCTGCAAATTTTGTCACAATCCTGATACTTGGGTGCGGGGCGACAAAATCATTACCGTTGATACGGTTATGGCAGAGATCAAAAAATACCGTCGCTATTATGATGCTTCAGGCGGTGGTATTACCCTTTCAGGCGGTGAGCCGCTGTTGCAACCGAAATTTGTAGCTGCCGTATTTAACCGTTGCCGGGAAGAAAAAGTGCATACTACCATTGATACGGCTGGTCATTTTCCTGCCGAACATCTAGACATGGTGCTTCCCTATACGGATGCCGTATTATTCAGTATCAAAACCGTTGATCCAGAGAAACACCGGTGGCTGACAGGCGCTGATAATACCTGCATACTGGCTAATCTGAAAAGGGTTTCAGCAGTAATGCCGGTTACTATCCGCTATGTTGTTATTCCCGGGATAACCAATAGCCGCGAAGACATTCATGCTTTGGCCGGATTGATACAATCACTGCCAGGACAGGCGGCTGTAGAACTGCTGCCATACCATACTTTTGGCAGGAAAAAATGGGCAGAGCTTGGCAGAGCCTACCACCTGGAAAATGTTTCTGCCGCTACTCCACAGGATATAACCAGAGTACAGACTTGGTTAAAAGAACAGGATATCCGGGTTTTATACGATACTATGGCTGGTTAGTATAAGTAATAAGGAGTCAATGTCTCTAATGAAGGACATTGACTCCTTGTTTTTGAATCTATAATGAATCTTTATTAACATAAGATTCAATGCTTAAAAAACATGAAAATTGTTACAAAAAAGAGTATAATGTGGACAAGGGTTAATTCCGCACAAATAGAGAAACCGAGGGAGGTTTTACCGTTGATTGTCAGAGATAAGGATAAAGGATTTGTTTCCCCTTTGGCCGGTGTGGAACGGAAAACATTGGCAGTTGGAGAAAAAGGGCTATTAGCCAAGTTTGTGTTTGCTGCTGGCGCTGAGCTTCAGTCCCATAGTCATCCGCACGAGCAGATTGGATACCTGATAGCTGGCGAAATAATCATGACGATCGAGCAGCAGGAATATCGGTTATTGCCTGGCGATAGTTGGGCTATTCCTGGTGGGGCAGTGCACAGTGTTAAAGTGATACAACCAACAGAAATCATTGAGCTTTTCGTACCTGTTAGAGAGGATTATCTCGATTAATGCGGGGACGATTTGCTCCTAGTCCGACTGGTGAAATTCATCTTGGCAATGCCTGGACAGCACTGCTAGCCTGGTTACAGGTACGCAGTGCCGGTGGAACCATGGTATTAAGAATTGAAGACCTTGATCCTGACAGGTCACGACCAGCCTATATGGAACAGCTAATGGCTGATATGAAATGGCTAGGACTTGACTGGGATGAAGGGCCGGATGTTGGTGGTCGGTATGGGCCATATCGACAAAGTGAACGGCGCGATCTTTACCAGGCTGCGCTTGAACGGCTGTCTGCCAACGGACTTATTTATCCTTGCTATTGTACTCGTGCCGAATTAGCAGCCTCTGCACCACATGCTGGAGATAATGAACGCGTTTATCCTGGAACCTGCCGTAAACTGCCAGTCGCTGCTGACCGCCAAGCATCCAGGCGGCCGGCACTCCGTTTGACAGTACCGGATGAAGAAATTACTTTTACTGATTTGCTTGCCGGTGAGATGACTCAGCAACTTGCTAGGCAAGTGGGAGATTTTGTTGTGCGGCGTTCTGACGGAGTTCATGCGTATCAGTTAGCTGTTGTTGTTGATGACGCTGCCATGGAGATTACCCATGTACTGAGAGGGTATGACTTGTTAGATTCTACACCGCGGCAGTTATTGTTGTACCGCCTGCTGAACTGTAAAGCACCCTTGTTTACTCATGTGCCGCTCTTGAAAGATACACAAGGCTACCGCCTCTCTAAGCGTCAGCAGGCATTGTCGATTGCAGCTCTCAGAACAGCGGGCATTACGCCGGAAACAATTGTCGGCTATCTGGCTTGGAAAGCAAGTCTGATTGATAAGTTTCAACCAGTCAAGGCGGTTGAATTAATTGATGGCTTTGATATCACCAAACTACGTGCTGCTGCAATTATTGTCGATAGCCGCGAGCTTTGGCAACAATAAGTATAAATAAGTAAAAAAACAGCTGTGAGCGTTTATCTTATAGCTGTTTTTCTACATATTTAAATTTGGCAATGAACGGGTTGGAAGCCATGCAGGCTGGAGGGACATTAACCCTGCATGTGCATGAAGAGGGGAAGTTGTACTCGTTGTCGAGGATGAAGGTGCAGAGATACTACCAGGCAAAAAAATATTCATAGGTAAGAAATTAGTAAGTTTTGCAGAAACGCTAAAAAATATGACATAATAGTCAGATTTTTTAGCGTTTTATTTGTGTCAAAAAAATGCTATAATACCAGTAATATGGAGGAAGTTATGGAAGAATATTGTTTGGAGCAGTCTTCATGAAAACGGTGCAAATTAGATTATGCAATATTGGAAAACGGTTTGGTAATAAGATTGTATTTGACAACATTAACTCACAGTTGGGTGCTGGACAGTGTCTGGCAGTGACCGGGAGTAACGGATCGGGAAAGTCTACCTTACTCAAAATTATTGCTGGGCTTTTGCGGCCAAGCAGCGGTCAGGTGCAATTTATTGATGAGAAAGGTATAGTACTCACGAAAGAGCAGCAGCAGGCCTGTATTGGCATG
>NZ_JBYKYF010000286.1:0-3944 GCF_057736855.1 Sporomusa sp. | reverse complement strand
GTAGCTTAAATACCCTGCCATTATAAGCGCGCATGGTTTCAAACAAGCCATGTCCATAAAGAAAACTATGGTCAAAAGGAGACACCAAACACTTGTCGGCCGAAACAATCTGTCCATCACAATAGATATACATAGGATCACCAGCCAATATTATATCTGATAGCCCAAAGCCTTCATTAGCGCCCGCGCTTTATCCAGACTCTCCTCATATTCAAGTTCAGGTACCGAATCTGCAACAATTCCTCCCCCCACTTGGTAATATGCACGGTCACCTTTAATAACAAAAGTACGAATAACGATATTAAGATCTGCATCACCATTAAAATCAATATAGCCGATAGATCCGGTGTAAATACCACGGCGCACTCCTTCAAGTTCATCAATAATCTCCATGGCCCGTACTTTAGGAGCGCCAGTAATCGATCCGCCGGGAAAAGAGGCTGTTATTAAATCAATAACATCTTTACCCTCTGCCAGCTTTCCGACTACCGTTGATACCAAATGAAACACCGTTGCATATTCTTCCAGACGGATCAAGTCAGGCACGCGAACACTGCCAAACTCACACACCCGTCCCAAATCATTGCGTTCCAAGTCAATGATCATCACTAATTCGGCCCGGTCTTTTTCACTGGCAAGCAGTTCTTGGCGAAGCTGTCGATCAGATTCAGGATCTTTGCCGCGCGGCCTGGTTCCCTTTATCGGCCTAGTTTCAACCATATTGTCTGTAACCAACAAATATCGTTCTGGCGAAGCACTAGCAACAATGACTTCACCAAAATTCAGATAAGAAGCAAATGGTGCCGGATTAATATGCCGCAAATAACGGTACAGCTCGTAAGGCGGCACCGTCACTTTAGCTTCGAAACGCTGCGTCAGATTTACTTGAAAAATATCTCCGGCAGCAATGTAATCAATTCCCTTTTGTACCATTTCACAGTGCCCTTGTCGAGTAAAGTTTGAGCGATACTCCCCTTCCGGTATCTGTGGCTTGGGTTCAGGCAGCGGTTTTGCTTGAGCTACTAAAGTAGCTAATTCTTCTATGCGAATTTCGGCTCGCTTGCGCCGGGAATCTTCGTCTCGTTCGGGAAACCCGTTTGACGCAATATATGTCTTATGTAAATGATGGTCAAAGATCAGCACCGTATCGTAAAATCCGAATATACAATCAGGAGTATTCAAGTCATCCTTACTTAATTCTGGAATCACTTCCAATAAATATCCCATATCATAACCAAAGTAACCGATAATTCCGCTGGTCAACGGTGGTAAGCCTGGCACCTTCTGGGTTTTGTAGCGGTTTAGTAACAGTTTTAATTCTGCAAACGGGTTACCAGTAAAAGTTCGGTTACTGCCGTTTTCTTCAATATGTATTGTCTGCCCTTTGCTGGAAAATACTAAAAATGGATCACGGGCAATAAAAGAATAGCGGCCCATGCCGTTAATATCTTTACCACTGTCTAAATATACACTATTTGGTTGCTGAGCAAACAAGGCAAACACTTCAGCAGGCGTCACTGTAAGCGTGATTTCGCGAATTATCGGTGTCGGATTCATGACTAGCTGGCCCCTTTCATTTTGCTTGTCCAGTTAGGATTGAAAGATAAAAAATTCTCTAGCATGGCATGTCCAGCTTCTGTAAGAATGGACTCAGGGTGAAACTGTACCCCTTCAATGGCATATTCTTTATGGCGAATACCCATAATTTCGCCTGCCTCGGTCTCGGCACTAATCTCGAAACAATCTGGCAATGTTTCTCGTTTCACAATTAACGAATGATATCGAGTAGCTGTAAGCGGACTTTTTAACCCAGCAAACACTCCCTTGCCATCATGATACACCTGCGAGGTTTTACCATGCATTAGCCGAGGTGCACGCACAACCTCACCACCGAAGGCCTGACCAATAGCCTGATGTCCGAGGCAAACGCCAAGTATCGGTATTTTCCCTTTAAAATGCTGAATTAGCGCTAAACTGATACCCGCCTCATTAGGTGTGCAGGGTCCTGGTGAAATAATAATATGGTCAGGGCGCATATCTTCAATGTGAGGAATCGTGATTTTATCATTACGAAAGACTCGAATATCTTCTCCTAATTCGCCAAGGTATTGGACAAGATTATATACAAACGAGTCGTAATTATCTATCATTAATATCAAATTCCATTCCTCCTCGGCAATATTGTACCATACTGTCGCAGTTGTACATATATCCATTTACAAGACATTAATAAATGAGGACGGCTTTTATTATGGCCGTCCTCATTGACGTCAATTACTTGTGACGAGGATGGTAATGGGTATGCAAAAGCTCATGCGATTTATGGCTGAGCGGTTTACCCAGAAACTCCTCATACAGGGCTTTCACTGCCGGGTTTTTGTGAGACTGCCTGATGGGGAGTTCACGGTCAGCCTGATAAAGACCAGCCATCCGGGCTTCCTTAGTGGCCTTAGTCGTTCCCCACGGCTGACCGCCGCCACCAATACAGCCACCAGGACAGCACATGATTTCTACGAATTGATAGTCGCACTCACCAGCCTTAATTTTGTCAAGGATCACACGGGCGTTTTTAAGGCCGTTAGCAATCGCTACTTTGACTTTTTTGCCATCAAGGTCTACTTCCGCTTCTTTTACGCCAGCTAAACCACGTACGTCTTCAAAGTCAACATTTTGGAGTTCTTTTCCTGTCACAACTTCATAAACAGTGCGCAGCGCAGCTTCCATAACACCGCCTGAAGTACCGAAAATGACGGCTGCACCAGTAGAAACTCCAAGCGGAGCATCAAATTCTTCATCAGGCAGTTTGTTAAAGTCAAAACCTGCCTCTCTAATCATCCGAGCCAGTTCTCGCGTAGTAAGCACAATATCAACATCACGATATCCGCTGGCGTTCATTTCCGGTCGGGCGCTTTCATATTTCTTAGCTACGCAAGGCATAATGGATACAGATACAATCTTGCTGGCGTCAATCCCTGCTTTTTGCGGATAATAAGTTTTGGCTAATGCACCGAACATCTGCTGCGGCGACTTACAAGTGGAAACATGAGGTAATAACTCAGGATAGAAGGTTTCTACAAAATTAATCCAGCCTGGGCTGCAGGAAGTAATAAGCGGTAACGTGCCACCATGGTTCATTCTTTCTAATAATTCATTGCCTTCTTCCATGATGGTGACGTCGGCAGCAAAGTCAGTGTCAAAAACTTTATCAAATCCCAAGCGGCGCAGAGCGGCTACCATCTTGCCAGTAGTTATGCTGCCCGGTTCCAGACCGAATTCTTCACCAAGCGCTACCCTAACTGCCGGCGCAACCTGAACGATTACATGTTTATCTTTATCGGCAATGGCTTGCCATACTTTTGCGGTTTCATCATTTTCATAGAGTGCGCCTACTGGGCAAACAGAGATACATTGACCACAGTACACGCAGGTAGTCTCTTGCAGCGGCCGGTCAAACGCAGTAGTGATTTCATACTCAAGTGACCGATGAGCAGTATTGATAGCGCCAACAGTCTGAACCTCTTGACACATATCTACGCAACGGCCGCATTTTACACATTTGGCCATATCGCGAACAATGACGCCATTAGAATCTTCGATAGGAATTTGTTTGGGTTTGTTTTCAAACAGCGGTTTGCTAATGCCAAAATCGTGCGCCAGCTGCTGTAATTCACATTTGGTATTTCTTACACATTTCAGACAGTCTTGTGGATGTTCGGCTAAAATCAGTTCAAGTATGTCTTTTCTGGCCTGACGAACAGCCGGGCTGTTGGTGATAAATTCAGCACCATCCCAGACTTCGTTGCCGCAAGCAGTTTTGAGCTTTTTCTGACCTTTGAGTTCCACAACGCAAATACGGCAGGTTGCCCGAACTTTAAGGTCAGGATGATAGCACAGTACGGGAATATCTATACCGGCCATTTTTGCAGCGTCCAGGATAAGTGTAG
>NZ_JBYKYF010000004.1:0-29645 GCF_057736855.1 Sporomusa sp. | reverse complement strand
TTTTCATGGTTAAGTCGGTTTCGTTTTGATTTTGGTTTAATTCCTGTATTGAGACTTTTAATTTGGTTAAAGCGGTGTTTCTTATAAACTCGATGTATTCACATGAGGCTTCAGACTCATGCCATATTTGTTCAATAAAATTGCGAAAGACATCCGGGTATTCCAGGGTATAGTCTGCATAGCTTATTAGAAAATTCCTAATCCGCTCCTCTGGTGGTATTGCTAGGTTGTCCAAATGATCAAAGGATTGCATGAGTTTAGCGGTAAAAGTTTTCAGTGCCTCGTTTATAACATTATCTTTTGAACCAAAATAGTAGTTTATGGCAGCTACATTGACTTCAGCCAGGGCGGCAATCTTTCGGCTAGTTACATGGTGGACTCCCTTGGAACCAATGATTTCTAGCGTGGCATCTATAATCTTTTTTTTGATGCCCAGTTTATTTTCCCAATGGGTTGCCATTGTTACTATCTCCTTATACCGGAATAATTATTGGCTGCAAGTTTTACACTATACATATGCTGCACTTTATTATTTATGGATTATTAGGCTGGTGTCTTGAAATTATTTGGACAGGTGTAGGTTCATTATTAGCCGGAGATGTTTGTTTGACAGCCAGAACCTATTTGTGGATGTTTCCTATATATGGGCTAGTGAAAGTATTTGAGCCGCTGCATGACATCATCAGATACTGGCCGGTGTGGGGGCGGGGAACCGTCTGGATGCTGCTATATTTTGCCATCGAATATGTTACTGGTTGGTTGCTAGGCACTATAATTGGTACTGTACCTTGGGATTACTCTCATGCTGCGCTCAATATTCATGGACTCATTCGTCTGGATTATGCCCCGGCGTGGTTTGTTGCCGGACTATTATTCGAAAAGGTCCATGATAAGTTGGATCATATCCGGCTATATCCGTAGGTTAGCCAATGTTTGCATAGAATTTTTCTTTGGCTACGGCCAGCATTAATTTAATTCGGTTTAGCTGGTTAACTTCACTGGCTCCGGGATCATAGTCGATGGCTACAATATTGGCATGCGGATAACTGCGGCGCAACTGTCTGATCATACCTTTGCCGGTAATATGATTGGGTAGGCAGGCAAAAGGCTGCAAACATACAATGTTATCAACGCCGCTATGAATCAGCTCAATCATTTCGGCAGTTAGCAGCCAGCCTTCACCGGTAAAATTACCAAGAGATACATGGGTTTTTGCCAGGTTGGCCAGCTGCTCAATGGTATATGGTGGTGAAAAACGTTTGCTGGCTGCCAGTGCTTTACGGAGATGGCGGCGGTAAAATTCAATAAATTTTCGGAATAAGCTGCCTTTGACTTTAGCAGCAAAACTACCTGCCAGTAAGTCATAGTTTACTTTGCTGTCATAAGCGCAATACAGGAAGAAATCCAGCATATCAGGGACTACGGCTTCCGCGCCTTCACTTTCCAACAAATCAACAAGATGATTATTCGCTATAGGGTGGTATTTTACCAAAATCTCGCCAACTACGCCTACCCGTGGTTTAAGAAGTTGTTCGTCGATTTCCAGATTGTCAAAGTCGCGTACAATGCCAAAAATATTATTCTTGAAATTATGCTTGCCGCCAATCAGGATGTCGTGGCGGCATTTTTCAGCCCAATACTCATACAGTGCCTGGGATGATCCTGGGTGCTTTTCGTAGGGTCTTACCTGATACAGCACCCGCATTAACAGATCTCCATAAATTACTCCAATAATTAAATTCTCAACAAGCGATACAGTCAGGGAAAATCCTGGCTGACTTTCACCGCCAAGAGCAAGCACAGGTATCTGAGGCATGCCGGCGTCCCTCAGAGCTTTGCGGGCTAATGCCACATAATTGGTGGCACGGCAGCCGCCGCCAGTTTGAGACAACATGACTGAGGTGTTATTCAAATCATACTGCCCGGACTTTAATGCTTTCAGCAATTGTCCAATGACAATAATGGTAGGATAGCAGGCATCATTATGAACAAATCGTAAGCCTTCATTAATGGCCGTTTGGTCAGGCTCAGGGGCTATTACCAATTGATAACCGGCATTTCTAAAGCCTGCTTCTAAAAACTGAAAATGAATAGGTGACATTTGCGGTGCCAGTATGGTATGGCATTTTTTCATTTCAGCAGTAAAGTGGATTGGATGATGGCTGGTGGCAGGCTTCGCAGTTGTACTCAGTTTGCGGCTACGGTCATTGATGGCAGCTAAGAGTGAACGCACCCTGATTCTGGCGGCACCAAGATTACTCACCTCATCCAATTTAATAGCCGTGTAAATTCGTTGATGAGCATCCAGAATTTCTTTTACCTGGTCAGCTACAACGGCATCAAGACCACAGCCGAAAGAGTTGAGCTGGATTAATTCCACATTAGGCTGGTTGACGACAAAATTTGCTGCGGCATACAGGCGGGAATGATAGGTCCACTGATCAACAACCCGGAGCGGGCGCTGTATTGTGCTCCAATGCTGTACAGCATCTTCTGACAATACCACTAACCCATAAGATTGTATGAGTTCAGGCAAGCCGTGATTAATTTCCGGATCAATATGATAGGGTCTGCCTGCTAATATAATTCCTTTGCAATTTTTCTCGGCCATATAAGCAAGTGCTTCCTGGGCTTTGCGTCGGATATCTGTTTTATAGCAGTCGCGCTCGGTATATGCCGCATCAACCGCAGCAATAAGTTCTTGCTTAGTAATATTGTCTGCTGCTAGCTCTTGCATTAACCGGCTGATTAACCGTTCACGGTGGTTAATGGGTAAAAATGGGTGAAGAAACAGGACCTCTTGTTCGCGCAGGATATCCATATTGGCTTTAATATTTTCCGGATAAGAGGTAACCATAGGGCAGTTATAGCAGTTGTCAGCAGCAGGGTCTTCTTTTGTAGTGTACGGAATACAAGGATAAAATATTTTTTTTACGCCGCGGTTAATTAAATCATAAATATGTCCATGCACCAGCTTAGCCGGATAGCAAATAGAATCTGAGGGGATGGTTTCCATGCCTAGCTCATAGAGTCGGCGTGATGAACGGCCCGATAAGATGACCCGATACCCCAGTTTAGTGAACAGCGTATGCCAGAAGGGGTAATCTTCATACATGTTAAGTACCCGGGGAATACCAATGACCCCACGGTGGGCCAGCGATTCAGGCAAAGGTTTATACTGAAACAGGCGCTGATATTTGTATGTGTACAGATTGGGTAAGTGATCTGTAATGGTTGTTTTTCCTATGCCTCGTTCGCAGCGATTACCGGCATGGTACTCTTGACCGTTAGAAAATTGGTGGGTGGTAATTAAACAGTGGTTACCACATAATTGGCAGCGATGATTGGAGGTACTGGCGGTAAAGTGATTCAGGTCCGCTATTGAAAGTAGTGTGGTAGGCGTTCCTGCATAACGTTCTTTGGCGATAAGTGCCGCCCCAAAAGCCCCCATAAGGCCGGCAATATCTGGACGAATGACCTCCCGTCCAAGCGTTTGTTCTAGCGCTCGCAGTACAGCATCGTTGTAAAAGGTTCCGCCCTGAACCACAATGTTTGCACCCAATTCATCGGTGTTTTTCAAGCGGATGACTTTGAACAAAGCGTTCTTGACTATCGAGATAGCGATTCCGGCGGCAATATCACTGATAACGGCGCCTTCTTTTTGCGCTTGTTTCACTTTGGAATTCATAAATACTGTGCAACGGGTGCCAAGATCAACAGGATGTTGTGCTTTTACCGCAAGTTGAGAAAAATCACTAACCGTCATACCCATGGCTTGGGCAAAATTTTCAACAAAGGAACCGCAACCGGCAGAACAGGCTTCGTTGAGCATAATGGAATCAATTACGCCGTCACGTACAAAAAAACTCTTCATGTCCTGTCCGCCAATATCGAGGACAAAAGTAACATCAGGTGAAAAATACTGGGCAGCTTTGAGATGGGCTACTGTCTCAACCTCACCAATATCCACCTGGAAAGCGGCTTTAATAAACTGTTCTCCATAACCGGTAACTGCCGAGTACGTAATCTGGGTATTCGGATTTAGCTGCTGATACAAAGCCTTCAGGGCGGCAAGTACAGTCTCTAAAGGGGTACCGCGATTGCTGTTATAGTAGGAATATAATAAACTGCCGTCTTCACCAATGAGTGCCAGTTTCGTCGTTGTAGAACCAGCATCAATTCCTAAAAAGGCTTTGCCGCTATAAGTTTCAAGGCTGGCCCGTTTTACGGTATGCTGTGCATGACGGGCCGCAAATTGTTGATATTCATCTATATGGGCAAAAAGCGGGTTTAACGATTGTTCACTTTTTTGATGTAAGTCATATAATTTGGATGATTTTTTCTGTAAAAGTTCATAGGGAATAAGCTCTTGTTGCTGCGTAAGGGCTGCACCAATTGCGACAAAGTAGGGGGAAGTTTCAGGTGCCAGCACTTGATCGCTGCTAAGGCCTAACGTTTCAGTAAACCTTCGCCTAAGTTCAGATAAAAAGTGCAGAGGGCCACCCAGAAACGCCACTTTGCCACGAATTGGCCGGCCTTGTGACAAGCTGCTGATGGTTTGGTTAACAACCGCCTGCAAAATAGAGGCGGAAATATCTTCTTTGGAAACTCCTTCATTGATTAATGCCTGCACATCGGTTTTGGCAAACACCCCACAACGGGAAGCAATGGGATAGATCGTGCTATAATTTTTCGCAAGCTCATTTAATCCCTGCGGATCAGTATGTAAAAGGGCCGCCATGTGGTCAATAAACGCCCCTGTACCTCCGGCACAAACCCCATTCATGCGCTGCTCAACGGTTTGGTCAAAGTAGGTAATCTTGGCGTCTTCCCCGCCAAGCTCAATTGCCGTGCTGGTTGTAGGGATAATACGTTTGATGGCATTGGTAGAAGCAATTACCTCCTGGACAAACGGCAAGCCAAGCAACTGCGAGATACCCATGCCGGCTGACCCTGTAAACATAATGGATAACATCTTTTTTTGAAGAACAGTGCGTGCTTTAGTCATTACCGTCTGGAAGGCAGTGGTTATATCGGAAAAATGACGTATATATTTTTGAAAGATAATATCATTTTGCTCATTAAGAATAACCATTTTTAACGTTGTTGAACCAATGTCTATACCAACACGCAATGTTTCATTCATTTGGATCTCTCCTATTTAACACAATAAATTTAAACATTGTTTAATTTTATTATAATTTATCTTCAAAAAATAACAAATATTTTTTTTGTTTCCTCTTATTTTTAGTATTTTGCCGAAGATACTTGAGATGAGAGGAATTTTATAGTTTGGTAGGAATTTTTGAAGGGATTATAGAATAATTAATAGTTTAAAAATTCTTTTACAGATACAGTTGCTAGGGACAGAATAATAGAATGTAGGAGGCATGGATGTGATAAACTTTTTTAAGAAGGCACCGTGTAACGAAGCGCTTTGTATAATTAAAAACGTGGAAGATCGGCTTGAGGGAAAAACAGCTGAGGCAATTACCGTTGAGTATCCTATACATAAAACCATGCTTAAGCACTTTGACCGGCTGATAGCCAGTGAAGAAAAAATGTCGATAAGCTCAAAAAAAATGTTAGGCAGCTTATCTGCACTCAGTGAATTTGATGTTAAAATGACGCACTCTGCTTATAAACTGCTTGATTTTGCCAAAGATATGTCGCAATTAAGTGAATCAAATCTTGCTATTGTCGAGGAAATTACAGCAAGCATGAACGAGGTCAATGAGACAATCAATCATACGTCTGCAGTTATGCATCAATTGTCTGAAGCCTCTAACGATCTAATTCGCAAAAACGATGAAAGCATGGGTCAATTGAATGAAATTAACATGTTAAAAGAAAATGTTGTAAAAGATACAATGACTATGAGCGAGCAAATAGCCAAGTTAGTTGAAATGGCTGACAAAGTAAGCGAAATCGTTAATGGCGTAGAGGCCATAGCAGAACAGACTAATTTGTTGGCACTAAATGCTTCCATCGAAGCGGCGAGGGCCGGTGAATTTGGCAGAGGATTTGCCGTTGTGGCTAATGAAATTAGAAAATTAGCCGATAGTACAAAAGCGAATTTAGATGACATGCGAGTGTTTGTGAATAATATTCATCAGGCAGCCAGTGGCACCAAAGAAAGCCTGAATCATACATTGACATCTACGAATAATATGAATGAAAAGCTTGATCTGGTGTCAAATACCATAAAAGAAAATGTATTTATGCTAAAAGACACAGTCAAAGATGTGAGTAAAATTTCAGCATCCATGCTTGATATAAAAGAAGCAGCTAAACAAGTAAATCAAGCTATGAATTTATCGGCACAAGATGCGGAAAAACTGCATGAGATGACACAGATCATTCATGCTGATGCTATGGCAAGTGCTGACAATGCAAAACAGATAACAAAAATTGACGAGGAACTTAGTGATATTGTCAGAGAGATGATATCCTCGTTAAATGGCGGTATTCATGCGATTACTAACCAGGAGCTAATCGAAAATCTCATAAAAGCTAAGGAAGCTCACGGTAATTGGATGAAGAACTTAAAACGAATTGTGGATGAAATGAAAGTTTACCCTATACAAACTGATTCTAAGAGATGCGCATTTGGTCATTTTTATCATGCTATACATATTAGTCATCCAGACGTAGCCCAAGAATGGGCAGCCATTGATAGTGTGCATCATGAACTGCACAGCATGGGGGTAAAAGTAGTGGATGCTGTCAAGAATAATAACGCACAGCAGGCGAACGAGCTATATTTACAAGCGAAAAAGCTGTCAGAGGAAATTTTTGTTCATCTGGATCATGTTATTAGTATTATTGAAAAAAATTCCAAATTAGGAATAGAAATATTAAAAGTTGGTTAATAGTATAATAGTTGTTTCTGGCTGTGAGTACTATGTAGTAAGGTAACAGTCTCCTTGATGTATTTGATCATAAATATAGGAGGCCTGCAAACCTTACGTAAAAGGCTTGCAGGCCTGGTGCTTTAAGGATCGAATGCTAGTACCTATAAAATCTCCCGAATAGTGGTTGGGAGATTTTTTATCTTTGTTGTATATAGTATAATGTAAATAAATGTTGTACTGTCAGGTAGTTTTATTCAACCGGTAAACACACTTTACTTAATCATGCTTGGTGAGGAAAGGAACGAAACTGTGAAGCAAGTGTTAGTATTATTTTTAATTTTGGTATTAAATACTATCATACCGCCGGTAGTTCAGGCAAGCAGCGGGTATAGGCTGCCCAATGTTTTGCCTGCTATGCATGAGGCTGATTTTTGGCTTAAGAACTTGCAAAACCCGGACGAAGTGATTATGAATCAAAGCCAAATTGACAGCTATAATCAGGCTGTTATGCAGAAACTGCCTGATTTGGTGTACGATTTGCGCCAGTATCCGCCTATGTTAACCAGGGAAGAATTGGTGCGCCTGATTGCGGTCGATGACAAGTTGCCAGATACACCACAATACATAAATGGACAATTGGCTACTGCCGCGTATTACCGGCAGCTAAGAGCGCAGTGTAACTTACAAGGTATTGCTGCCGTTACGCAAGTGCGCTACGGATTTACCGTCAGCAGGACAAGCATCAGAACACTTCCTACGGCGGATTGTGTAACAAGCCAAAGTAATGACCGCGAGTTTGATAATATGCAGGAAACAACGCTTGATCCGGCTGAACCAATTATTCTTTTGCACGAGAGCGCAGACAGAGCCTGGTATTATGTTCAAAGCTATAATTACCGGGGATGGATACCTGCCAATACGGTTGCTATTGCTGTCAGTCGGCAGCAATGGTTAGAATACATCAATTCGCCAGAATTTGTAACTGTTACTGACAGTAAAGTGATTGTCGGTGAACAGGAGTTTGCAATGGGGGCGAAACTGATGTTAGCTGACAGGCAACTTGCGCCAATGCTTATTGACCAGCTAGCGGTCAAGGAAAGTTATGTTGTCAAACTGCCTGCACGCAGTTCAAATGGTACACTGGTATTTGAGTTAGTGCCAGCAGCGAAAGATGGCTTGGTGAAAGGATATTTGCCTTATACCAGAACCAATCTTATAGTTCAGGCATTCAAATTACTAGGACAGCGCTACGGCTGGGGCGGGATGTATGGAGGCTGGGACTGCTCATCTTTAATACTTGATGTATATCGCAGTTTTGGGTTCAAATTGCCTCGCAACGCTGATGAACAGGAGATGGCGCCTGGTAGTACTGTCAAGTTTACAGGACAAGATAGAGTAAGCCAACTCGCCGGGATGAAGCCGGGTGCTGCTTTATATATGCCAGGACATGCCATGCTATATTTGGGCGAGTATGAGGGAAGGCCGTACATTCTTCACGCTTTGGGCGGTTATAACTCTGCCAATGGTCGTGTACCGATCATGCGTGTTGTAGTAAGCGATGTATCTTTGCCGCTCAAAAACGGGAAGAAATTTATCGACGTATTAACCTCTGGTAAACAATTCCAATAAAAAACTATAATACTAGTTTAGCGAAGGTAAACGTGTTATAATTAGGTTCGTTAATGTATTTAAAGGAGTTATTATGTAGCATGACCAATATAAAAAATGTTTATGATGAGGTTCGAGTCTTTTTTGATATAGAACCAGAATGGGAATCGGCGATAAAGCGCGAGTGGGTTGAAGGCTTTTTGCGCCAAAAAGCCTGGCAGGGAGCCAGTGATGAAGTGCTAACCGATATCTGGCACAATCTTCAACTATTCATATCGTATTTAATATATTCGGGTGATACCGATCTCAACGAGCTTACCGCAGCCGAATATAGTCTTGCGGTTGAGTGGATTATTGTGCAGATGGATGGGTTTAAACCGAATATCAAGACAGTAAAACATTTTTTTGATGTACTTCAGGAATTTTACAGTTATTTGGCTGCGCGAAAGTTGATTGTTAATACAACACAGCTCAAGCAGGCGATAGAGTTTATGACTGGAGGCAGGCAACTTCGCTTTATCGAAGATGTGGATGAACAAGGAGAACTTCCGATAAAACCGCCGCTGACGATGCCTAAGGATATTGGCCGGATTGTTGGCGAAGCGGTAGAGCATCTAATGCTTAAGTTTAGCGCCTATTTTCAAAGAGAATATTTTATTGAAGACTTTGAACGCGCGCTTGCTTTATATTTGGGGCCACTGGGACAAATACCTGGAGATGAAACTGATGATGAGTTTTGGCTGGGATTTTGGGATTATTTTTTGTTTGATTATCATTTGTTAGCCAATGACCGGACACCACTCATTCAATTTAAGATTGATTACAGTGATAAGCTGACTATTGAAGAACAAAATATTTTGCAAGAGCTCTTGGGGGCCAAGTTTACAGTATTTTATGTAGAAAATATAATTAATCAGGACTGGGTTGAGTGTGTTAATCTTTTAACTGATGAAAAATTTCGTCTTCCCAATCCCAATTTAGATTATAAGTTGATGAAAAAGCTGCTATTTTATGGGCACATTTTTCTGCAAGAAGAAGACCGGGATTTGATCATGATTAATTTCATTACCAGTGTTGAAATCAGCAGTAAGTTGCGCCGGCGAATTAAGGAAGAAATTACCCGCCAAAAGGCTATGATGGAAATACAACAACCGGGAGCTACTTGGGACGACTTTGTTAGCAGGCATGCCAGTGCGATACGCCACACCATCGATTTATTGGCTACTTGGGCTAGAGTCAATGTTACCTCATATGCGCAGGTTGAACGAAATTTTCCTCAACCAGTAACCGGGGAAAAATCTGTGAATACTGCGGTGCTGGATATAATCGCAAGTACTATGCGGAAATTAGGCTATTCCATACACGACGTGATTTTGACACAAAAATTATGGCAAGACTTTTCTAACATGGCCGCTGTAACGATTCGAAAGCCGTCTGCGTGGGCTGCTGCTGCTATCTATGCTTTTTCTCAGATTAATGAAGCTGAAGTTGATTTGCCGATGGCAGATACATTGGCTGCCGAGCTGGCAGTTTCCAAACCCAGTATCAGTGCAAATCGGAGTAAAATCTTCAAGGTATTAAAACTGGAAAAGTACGATCCAAGATATTTAAGTGAAGAAGGTATGATTTCCTTGCTCTATGATTTGCACTAAGTATCAGGAGGGGTAGAGATGCAATGTCCAAACTGTTATGGGAAAATCCAAAACGGTACAGACAATTGCCCGCATTGCGGCCATGAATTGGCGGTTACGGTGTTAAGTCGTCAGGAACGCGATAATTTCAACGGAATTACTATTGAAGAAGAAAGTAGCAGTACCCGAGGTCAGTATCGCGGTTATGACACTGGCAACCGGGCACGGGTGAAATATGTTAATGTATCGTTTGGTTCTTCTGGCTGGACTGGCAAGTTGCTGATAGCTGCCGTTTTGGCAATATTAGTATTCTTTTTCCTACCTGTACTGTTATTTATTTCGTTGGCAGTTGCCGCCGTATTTATTGGTGCTTGGTTATTTCAGATGGTAAGAAAAAGTAAAATGTAGAATTAAAAACCGCGGGCAGTCATATCCAGATGAGCTGTCCGCGGTTTTTGCACCGTAATGGTGTATTGGCGTTTAATAAGAAGCTAATAGCGATTGTTTTACTTTTTGATATTCTTGTGTAAAATAGACGGTGTTTTGGGCTTCGCGATGGTCAAATCCATAAGCACGGCGGCTAATAGCTAATACCGGGGGAGCTTGAATTCGTTTGGCTACTGCCATACCGGTGTAGAGACGCCACCAACGTTCCAGATCTTCAATAAAGGGGCGAGGTCCCGGAAATAACTGATTAATTAGGCCTGTTTGACAGCCTAGTTTTTGTTCCAATACTTCAGTACCTTGGCTATACCATATTAGAATATCTTCCGGCGTAACTCGGTCCCAGTATTCTACAAAGGCACGAAACAAATAATCATGATAGGGATAGATAATGGGGTCGCCCTTACCTTCATCTACCGACTGGTCGAAGGAAAGTTCGGCACTTGGTACTAAATCGATGACTGACTGAGGAATGACTTCCCGGCCATAAATGCTGTTATTCAGATAATGAGCCAATTGATAAACTTGATGTTTCCATAAGTCAGCTAGCGCCGCTAAAAATCCAGCTTGGTCTCCATAGAGGGTGGAGTAACCGACCGTAAGTTCGCTTTTATTGGCATTACAGGTAAAACCACCACCGAAAGCTGCTGCGGCTGCTGCCAAAATGCGGGCAGAACGGTCACGGGCTTGAATATTCTCCAGTACAAAAGAAGAGACTTCTAAGTGGTGCTTTTCACCAGTACTCAGATTGGTAATGGGTGTACTGCTGATTTGGGAAACCGTATGCTCAACTGATTGCTCAATCGGTATTACGGCAAAAAGGCAACCAAGATTGTGGGCTAATTGATAGGCCAAATCTTTGGTTGTTTGTGAATTGAACCTGCTGGGCATGTTAATCAGCAGAATATTCTCCGGGGGGAGAATATTCGCATATAATGCAGCGCTAACCGCGGAGTCTATACCGCCAGAGATACCGATAACAATTTTGTTCATACCGATTGACTGAATAAATTTCTTGATGCCATAACTGAGAGACTGATACAAAGTTGCAATACTAGAATCGTCAGGTACGCTAACGCGGGGAAGATTCCGACCACCTGATTCTGTCATAAGCTCAATAAAGTCAAGGGTTTCGGTGAATGGCTGACAGCAGGCAATAATTTGACCTTCACTGCTGTATACGGTACTGAACCCATCAAAGGTATATACTGTTTTACCATTATTCTGAATACCGGTATTATTAACATAGATAAGGGGGGTATTGGTTTCCCGGGCCTGTTTAGAAAATACTCGGTTGCGTTTGTTGTTTTTTCCCAATGTAAATGGAGAACAGGAGATATTGATGATCAAGTCAAGTGGGCCTTTGGCAACGAGAGCGGCAACGGGATCAATGCTGTAATCGTCACTCCAGCCGTCTTCGCAGATAATGCAGCCCAAAACATATTCTTTCTCTTTAATGGTTAATTTGACTGGTTGTATTAATTTTTCTACCTTTTCTTTGCGTTCGAGTGATAGCTTGCGCAGGCTGAAGAAGTGCCGTGTGTCATCAAATTCACGGTAGTTTGGCTGCAGTGTTTTAATGCGTATGTCGACGAGACGTCCAGCTTGTGCAATAAAACAGGCATTATATTTGCGTACCCGTCCGTCATCGCCATGTTTGCTCCAATCAACGGCCACATTGCCGAAAATAATACAGATATTTTGGGAGGCTGCAATGATCTTGTGGCCCCAAGCTTCACAATCGCGCAAAAAAGCCTGCTGTTCCCAGGTGTCTCCTAGCAGATAGCCGGGGATAGCCATTTCCGGGAAGATTATAATATCAGCCTGGTGCTTACAGGCATCAGCAATCATCGATAACATTTTTTCAGCATTTAAATCCGGCCTACCTGGAATTACCTCCATTTGACCTAATGCAATTTTGAGCAAAAACTCTTCACCTCAAATCGTACAAATGACATGCAGTGTTCTTTTCGCTGCCAGAGGGTGCTTGTCCTTCTGAATTCTAGTATAAGACTGTATTAATATTTACAAGTTTATATCATTAGGGTAATCATATCGGCAGATATTATGATGAATAAGGTGAGTATACTACCGGCAAAATGAACCCAAAAGCAGGCAATATAAAGAACCGCCACATGGCGGCTATTAATTGTAAGCAAAAACGTAACCTTCGTCTGAGGCACAACAACTTTACATTTTGGCCAAATTTTGGCGGCAAGCCTTGTTTACATTAACGTACTATATAATAGATGCTGAGATTTTCTTCTTCGCTTAGATCTAGCACAGTTCCATTATCTAACTGAACCATAGACAAGGCTGGCTGTTCTTTATTAATAAATACTACACGGCCTTGGCGACCATCTGTAAGCGCCACTCGGTTGCCTGATAAAAAATTAGTCATATTGTCCAGAAATGTAATACATACTTTCGGGTCAAGCTTGTTGATGGTGTCGCGTAATTTTTGCAGGCTAATATACGGACTTAACATTGCCTGGGGATTTTCCCGGTTAATGGTCATTGCTTCATCATATAAATCAGCGACAGCTACAATTTTGGCATAAGGATGAATATAATCATCAGTAAGCCCTCCAGGGTAGCCGCTTCCATCCCGTCGTTCGTGATGTTGGAAAACAGCAGCACTAATGCTTTGTGAGATGTTAGGAATTTTACTTACAAGATCATAGCCATAGGCAACATGTTGTTTGTATTGTTCATAATCTTCGGGGGATAACTTATTGGGTTGATGTAACAGCTCGGGTGGCAGCTGCGATTTGCCTATATCATGCAGCAATCCTGCCAGTGAGATGGCATTCACCGATTCTGGTGGATACTTCAGCCAAATAGCAATAAGCGCTGAGATGGCACTGACATTGACACTGTGATACATAGTATAATCATCGCAGGGAGGCAAGTTATACAGTCTATCAATGACATTACCAGCTTCGGCAACATTGGTCGCTATGTCGGTAGCGGTTGCGGACAATGTGTCAATAGGTATTTCCTGACTTAATCGTATATCATTAAAGGCTTTTTGTACCACCGGAACTGACTTGTTGTATGTATTGATAAATTTCTGGAGTTTAGGGTCGGTAATAGGATTAGAAGTTGCTACTTCTGCATAGATGAATACCTTCTGGATTTTCCAATTGCTTAGTTTTTGAATATTATGTTGGCTGAGAATGTTGTTCTTGTTAAATAATATTTTTCCATCACTTGAGTAAACGTCCCGGGCTAATTCCATCCCGGGGACAAGAAATTCAATCGATTGTTCAATGATTTTACGATTTTCGTCAGGTTTTTCGTTCATAGCTACCTCGCAATTTGGAAATGAAACTTCTAAAATATGCTAACAATTTAATTTCAACATAGTGTTAAAAAATCCTTTAAATTTGTTGTTAATTTTTTCTGTTTATTGCTGGTTGGGAGAAGGATTTTTGTCGATTGAGGTTAAACTAGTAAAGAGAAAATAAAGGGAGGTGATATGTGTAATGACCAACTGTACTACAATCATGGCCATTATTCAAGGGAATCGTCTGGAAACTGCTGTAAAGGTTCAGGATGTACTTACAAAATACGGGTGTTACATTCGGGTACGGTTAGGCCTTCATGATGCTGGCGTTAGTTCCTGTTCGAATAGTGGGATCATTCTACTGCAGTTATGCGGGGACGATGTACCACTAAATCAGATGGAACAAGAACTTAAGCAAATACCTGAAGTAAAAGTAAAATACATGGTATTAGATTAAATATAAATGAATACGGGCGCGGCCTACCGCGTCCGTATTCATTTATTGACAAATTGAGGAAAGAATACTATACTGTGAAAAAATATATAACACTATAAAAAATATAATTTAAAATACAGTTGTGGAGGGATTACATTTGGCTGCTAATGTATATTTTGTTCCAGTTACCGATTCACTGCCCGCTGCCGAACAGGCAAAGGCCATGGCGAAAATTTTTGATGCATCAGGTGCGGCACAAGTGATTGGCCGCAATGATTTTGTTGCAATAAAGGTACATGTTGGTGAAAAGAAAAATACCACCCATGTCAAACCAGAAGTAATCAGAGAAGTGGTCCAAAAGGCTAAAAACTTGGGAGGACAACCTTTTCTTACAGAAACTTCTACATTATATAAAGGGGAACGCGAGAATGCCGTTAAGCATATTTTGCATGCCCATAACCACGGGTTTAGTATCGAAAATGTCGGTGCGCCTTTTATAATGGCCGATGGGTTGGCTGGTAATACCGAAATTGAAGTAGAAATTAATGGCGAACTTCATAAAACAGTCAAAGTTGCCAGAGAAATAGTAAGTGCTGATTGTCTATTGGTTGTTTCCCATCCGACTGGGCATCCGGCTGCTGGTTTGGGGGCGTGCATAAAAAATATTGGCATGGGTCTGGCTAGCCGTATGGGTAAAATGCGTCAGCATTCGGCTATGCTGCCTGAGGTGAATAGTAAAGCATGTCAATATTGCAAAAAGTGTATTAAGTGGTGTCCACAAGATGCTATAATTGAACAGGATGGTAAAGCATTTATTCTATCAGAAAAGTGCATAGGTTGTGGTGAATGTTTGGCTGTCTGCCGGTTTGATGCTGTAAAATATGATTGGAATGCTGAGTCAGGGTATATGCAACGGAGTATGGCCGAACATGCATATGGCAGTGTTATTGACAAACCAGGTAAATGCTTTTATTTCAATGTTCTTATTGATATGACGAAGGATTGCGATTGTTTTAATACCACTCAGCACAAAATGATTCCGGATATTGGTATTTTAGCATCAAGCGATCCAGTGGCTATTGATAAGGCGACACTTGATCTTACCGCCAAGGCACACGGTAAAACGCTGGCAGAATTAGCGTATGCTCACCATGATGCAATGATTCAAATTAACCATGCTGCCAAAATTGGCATGGGTTCGTTGGAATATCAACTGATTACCATTGAAGATTGATAACTACAGTAGTAGTTTTGGTGGAGGCAAACGAATACTAGATGAAGACAAATGCTGCCAGAATATTAGATGGCTTGAAAATTAGCTATGAATTGCGGGAATATACGGTTGATGAAACTGACTTAAGTGCTGAACATGTTGCTGACCAAATAAACATGCCGCATAACCAGGTATTTAAGACATTGGTTGCCAGAGGGGATAAGACTGGTGTTCTTATGGCCTGTATCCCTGGTGATGCAGTATTAGATCTTAAAGCTTTAGCAGTTGCTAGCGGTAATAAGAAGGTAGAAATGGTCGCTTTAAAAGAGGTGCAGCCACTTACCGGATATGTAAGAGGCGGCATGTCACCGTTAGGGCCCAAAAAGCGCTATCCGGTATATTTGGATGAAAGTGCCGCCAAATGGTCGGTAATCGCTGTTAGCGCTGGTATTCGCGGCTGCCAGATTGTTTTGGCTCCTGATGACCTGGTGCGGGCGGTAAATGCCCGCCTGTGTCTGATAGCACGCGGCGAGTAAAACTGATTTATTTGATCCGGGGAGGAATTATTTACCATGAAAATTATTATTCATGAAAGCATTCGTCAGGTTATTCCCAACTGCCGCTTGGGATATTTGACAATTAGTGATGTGATTGTCAGGGGAACGCCACCAGCTTTAAGTCAGGAATTTGTCCAATTGCAGCAAGAAGTAGCCAAGGTATGCAACCTGGATCTTTTGCCAAAGCTTCCCCGGGTTTTGGCAGTTCGTAATATGTATAAAAAGCTTGATTTTGATCCATCTCGTTATCGTCCATCTTCAGAGGCCTTGGTACGCCGGGTATTGCAAAAAAAAGATTTGTACTATGTAAATAGTGCAGTAGATGTCAATAATTATTGCTCCATTAAATATTTATTGCCCTTTGGATTATATGATTTAGACAAAATAGAGGGTGATGTGGTTTACCGTCGGGATCAAGCCGGAAGTTATATCAATATTGCTGGTAAAGAAGTATCAACTGATAATAAACCATTTTTAACAGATAATAAGGGCGCATTTGGCAATCCGACTTCTGACTCACGCCGGACGGCTGTTACCCTGACAACCCGTAATTTGTTGTCAGTTATTTATGCTGATGAAAGTGTCAGCACCGAGGAATTAAGCAGTATGCTTGACTTTGCTGGCAATATGTTCGTTTGTTATAATTGCGGTAAGGTAACAGGAAAGTGTATTATATAGGATAACAGTGGCTGAAGTACCATTCTTTTTTCGGAAGGAGAAACTTTATATATGTATGTTAGCACACGTGGTGCCGCTGAAAAACTAACGGCAGCGGAGGCTATCGCCCAAGGAATAGCTGCCGATGGAGGCTTATTTGTGCCAGAAGCTATACCGTTGATAGACAGAGCAGCATTAGCCAATCTAATTCCGCTCAGTTACCAAGAACGGGCAGCGGCAATTCTCGCGCTATTTTTAGCAGATTATACTTGTGATGAACTAAACCGTTGTATCGCTGGTGCCTATAGCGGCGGAAAATTTGCCAGCTCTGCCATAGCCCCTGTGACCAAGGTAACTGATGACATGTTCGCTTTGGAGTTGTGGCACGGACCGACAAGTGCTTTTAAGGATATGGCGTTGCAACTTTTGCCAAGATTTCTATCTTGTGCACTCAAAAAGATTGATGAGCAGGCTGAAATGGTTATATTGGTTGCGACATCTGGCGATACCGGCAAAGCGGCACTTGAAGGATTTAAGGATGTTGAACAGACACGCGTGATCGTGTTTTATCCTGAGGATGGCGTAAGCCAAATTCAACGTTTGCAAATGATTACCCAGGAGGGGTCTAACCTTACCGTAGTTGCGGTAAAAGGCAATTTTGATGATGCTCAGACTGGGGTTAAACATATCTTTAATGATCGGGAATTTAATAAAACACTTGCCAAAAACAGCTACAAGCTGTCGTCGGCCAACTCGATTAACTGGGGCAGGCTTGTACCACAAATTGTGTATTATTTTAGTGCTTATGCTGATTTAGTGAAGGACAACCATATAGCTTTTGGCAGTCCGGTCAACTTTGTGGTGCCCACTGGTAATTTTGGCAATATTCTTGCCGGATACTATGCCAAATGCATGGGGTTGCCTATCAATAAACTGATTTGCGCCTCAAATAGTAATAATGTACTGACTGATTTTCTCAAAACCGGTGTATATAACCGCAATCGTCAATTTTACAAAACTCATTCACCTTCTATGGATATTCTTATCTCAAGCAATCTGGAACGCCTGCTGTACCACATGAGTAACAATAATCCGGAACAAGTCAGCTGTTGGATGAATGAGCTAAATACTAAGGGAGAATACAGTATTAGTCCTGAACAATTACAGGCCATACAGGAGATATTCCCTTCAGGCTGGGTGGATGATGCTGAAACGGTGGTCACGATTGGTCGGGTTCAGAAAGCGTATGGCTATACGCTTGATCCTCATACTGCAGTCGCTTGGAAGGTTGCCGAAGACTATCGTCAGCAATCAGGCGATACAACACCAACTGTGATTGTATCAACCGCCAGTCCATTTAAATTTAATGAAACGGTGCTTGCCGCTTTAGCAGGGAATGAAAAACTAAAATCCCAGTCCGAGTTTGCAGCACTGAAGAAATTGGCTGAATTGACTGGTTTGCCAATTCCATCAGCGCTGGCTGAATTGGAATACAAGCCTATCCGCCATACGACGGTGTGTAGTAAGCAAGAAATGCCTAATGCAGTGAAAGCAACCTTGCATATAACAGAATAAAGTAAACAACAACTGCCATCCCAGGCTTCTTTATATTACTCTTGCAGTACATTAGCTTGGAAATGGCAGTTTTCTTTTAGTTATAACATATACTATTAATAAAATAGTATATGTTATAACTAAAATATATACATATTTATGTAATCTACTTGTTTTGTATACAGTATGCATATAGTATACTGTTTGATATTACAATATAAGTGAATGACAGTGATTGGAAAGGGAAAGGGGTATATCGGCATGCGCGGGAAAGTACATTATAATCTTAGTCCGGTACAGTTAATCGAAATAGCGATAAAAAATGGTGAGGGACAATTAACTGCCAGTGGTGCCCTGCGGGTTACAACAGGTAAATATACCGGGCGTTCGCCTAATGATAAGTTTATTGTGGATTCACCTTCTGTCCATCAAAACATAGCTTGGGATAATAATAAGCCATTTTCTCCAGAGAAATTCACTCAGTTATATCATCGTATGCTTGCTTATATGCAAAACCGTGAACTGTTCATTTTTACAGGTTTTGCCGGTGCTGATCCTAAACATCGTATCAGTGTGCAATTTGTTAATGAATTTACCTGGCAGAATCTATTTGTCCAGCAGTTATTTATTGGTCCTGAAACACAAGAACTGGAGATTACACCCGATTATAAAGTGATCTGCCTGCCTGGATTTACAGCCGATCCGGCTATTGACGGCACTTATTCAGAGGCATTTATCGTTATAAATTTTGAACAACGTTTGGTTCTTATTGGTGGTACTCACTATGCCGGAGAAATGAAAAAATCAATATTTACGGTTATGAATTATATCTTACCAGAGGGGAATATTTTGTCTATGCATTGCTCGGCCAATGTTGGTGAAAATGGAAATACAGCCTTGTTTTTTGGATTGAGCGGCACAGGCAAGACAACGTTATCGGCTGACCCGAAGCGCAAACTCGTAGGTGATGACGAACATGGCTGGAGTGATACAGGAATTTTTAATATTGAAGGCGGTTGTTATGCCAAATGCATTGGTCTTACATATGAGACTGAGCCACAGATCTGGGACGCTATCCGCTTTGGGGCTGTATTAGAAAATGTAGTTGTTGATCAAACAACCCGGATGCCGGATTTTGCTGATAATTCTATTACTGAGAATACTCGTGTTGCCTATCCTGTTAAGTATATTCCCAATGCGCTAATACCTGGCATGGCTGGGCACCCTACAACCATTGTATTTTTAACGGCTGATGCTTTTGGTGTGTTGCCTCCAATTGCGAGGTTGAATACTGAACAAGCTATGTACCATTTCTTGTCAGGTTATACCAGTAAATTAGCCGGCACAGAACGGGGTATTACAGAACCGCAGGCTACTTTCTCCGCTTGTTTTGGTGCACCGTTTTTACCGTTGTCACCGCTTCGGTATGCTGAACTTTTAGGTGAGAAACTTAAACGCCATAATACTAAGGTATTCTTAATTAATACAGGTTGGTCAGGCGGTCCGTTTGGAGTAGGTAAGCGTATGCAGCTTTCCTATACCCGGGCTATGGTAACGGCTGCCATAGAAGGACAGTTAGAACAAGTCTCCTACCAACTTGATCCGATATTTAATCTATTTGTTCCGGAAAGCTGCCCAGGTGTACCGGCTGAAATTCTTATGCCCCGTGATACATGGTCGGACAAAGCGGCGTATGATGAGAAAGCACGGGAGTTAGCCCGCTCGTTTGTCCAAAACTTTAATAGTTTTAAACAAGCTATGCCGCCGGAAATGATTGCTGCCGGACCCAAAGCTGAGTAAGTCAATATTGTTGTTTAGTAGCAGGTATAACTTTTCTTTATGAATCTACTTTATGCTTGGCAGTTTTTGTTTTAGGGTGAGCACCGGAGAAAATAAGTCGCCTAGCTGACTAGCTCTTTCTAATACTTTTGCGGCTTCAAATGTTAATAGATCAGGATTCTGTTGTTCTACGGCGCGGGCAACCTCTTGCCAGGTTACTGGCGTGGAAACCGTGGGGCGGTCTTTGGCGCGAAGTGAATAGACGCAAACGGTTGTTTTATGTTCGTCGTTTTGGCTCCAGTCAATAAAAACCTTGCCTGTTCGTAGCCGTTTTTTCATGTTTGCTACGATTTTGTCAGGGTATTTTTCCTGTAAACGGGTAGCCAGTATCCGGGCGAAATTTTTAGTATTCTCATAGTTGATTTGGGTATTAAGTGGTACATATACTTGCAGACCTTTGGAGCCTGACGTTTTTGGGAAGCTCTGTAATTGGTACTTATCAAAAAAGTCTTTAAGCAGCAGTCCGATTTGGGCACAATCGTAAATGGTGGCAGGCGGACCAGGGTCAAGATCAAACACCAGCAGGGAAGGTTGGTTTACTGCTGGCGCTATCGATAAGGAAGTGTGCAGTTCCAGTGCGGCCAGATTGGCAACCCACACTATGGTGGGTAAATCGGCAGCATTACAAAAATGAATATATCGGTTATTACTATCACTCCATACCGGAATCGTTTTGACCCAGCTAGGGCGGTGGGGCGGACATTCTTTTTGATAGAAAAACTTACCCTGCACACCATGCGGGTAGCGTTTCATAGTTAACGGCCTGTTGGCAAGATGCGGCAGGAGCAGCGGCGCAATGCGGATATAATAGTCTAGCATTTGTCCTTTAGTAAAACCTGTTGTTGGATACAATACTTTATCAAGATTACTGACCTTTAACTTGCGGCCGGCTACTTCAATACTTATTTTGTGTTGATTGTCACTGGACACTGGCTTTTTTCCTCCTGGAAGGTGCGAGTGATTTCTTAGCCTTGCCAGAGACGATTTTTTGGTCTTTAACGGTTTTGCTTTTGATGGCCGAAATGCTAGCTTCGAGCGCTGCCATCAAGTCAATGACTTTACCGCTTTCTTTTTCTTCCGGTTGGCTGCTTACTAGCTGACCTTCGGCTTTTTTCTCAAGCATATCAAGTATTTGTTGATGGTAATTATCGTGATATTTGTCAGGTTCAAACTCGGTTGACAGTGTCTCAATCAGTTGCTCGGCCATGGCCAGTTCCTTTTGGTTAGGCTCAGGCACATCGGTTGGGAGATCTTCTAGCTGTTCAAGGGGAATTATCTCATCAGCAAAGTGCATGGTGGATAAGGCCAGTGCTTTGCCCACAGGCCGGATAGCGGCAAGGTATTCTTTATTGCGCATGATGATTCGCGAAATCGCCACTTTACCAGTGGTTTGCATGGAAGTCAACAGTAAGGAATAGGCTTTTCCGGCTCCTTTGTCAGGAGTGAGATAATAGCAGTTATCATAGTATAGTGGGTCGATTTCATTAAGTTTGACAAAATCTTCAATAGCGATGGTACGGGCATTTTTTGGTTGGATGGCTTCCAACTCATCATTGGTGACGATGACATATTTATCTGGAGAAATTTCATAGCCTTTTACAATATTTTCAGCAGGTACTTCAGCTCCATCAGCTGGGCAGACTTTTTTCAGACGAATACGGCAACCGTCAGATTTGCGCAATTGATTAAAATGAATAGATTTTTTTCGTACAGCGGTATACAGTTTTACTGGAATGTTAATAAGGCCGAAGCTAATTGCGCCTATCCAGATAGGGCGGGGCATACGCATTACCTCCAAATTACTCTTCGCGGACTACTTGGCGTGGGTTTTTGTCATTGCGTAACCCTTTGAAGGAGGGATGTCGCAGAGTATGGTTAGGGGTCCACTCGGTAAACTCAAATTCTCCCACCAATAGGGGTTCAACAAAATGGGCATTTGTAACAGGTATATCTTGGGAAAATGGGTTAGTATTTCGCTGTAGCGGTGTTAAGAGTTTAGCTAAGGTTTGCAGTGTATCCTGGGTAAAACCGGTACCCACTTTTCCGGCATAAAGTAATTGCTGAGGAACATTACGGGCTTTGGCTTCTTCGGGTGTCAGATCATAGTAGCCGATAAGCAGGGCACCAATCTTACCATGTCGACTTCCTTGCCCTGGTACCCAACCGCCAATAATTAATTCCTGGCGGTACTGATTTTTGATTTTCAGCCAGTCACCAGTACGTTTCCCGGGATGATAAGCGCTATCCAGACGTTTGGCAACAATGCCTTCAAGTCCCAGCTTACGGCTGGCAGCCAACATGTGTTGGCCTTCTCCGATACGATAGCCGGGAGTTTTCCAGTGAGCACCTGTAAGCATAAGGCTTGCCAGGATGTTCTGTCTTTCGGTATATGGTTTGGTGATAAGCAATTGATTGTCAAGCGATAAGATATCAAAAATTATGTAATGGACAGGAATTTTTTTTATCATTTCAGAAATGACCCTGTCATTAGATAAGCCCATACGGTGTTGCAGCCGTGAGAAGGAGGGGAGTCCGGCAGGGTCAAAGGCAACAATTTCTCCATCAAGAATTATTTCTGTGTGTTTGTTGCTTACCTCAGTAGCCAATACGGTAAGTTCGGGGTATTGGCTAGTGATATCCTTGAGGTTGCGGCTCATCAGTCTATACTGTTTATCTTGCAGATAAAACATACTTCTGATGCCATCCCATTTGATTTCAAAGCCGTATTCATTTTCATTGGTAATAGGTAAAGAGCCTGCTTTGGCAAGCATTGGCTTAATTATTGGCATGATGTCCTCATAATTGGGTAGTTTATCATTAGTTTTTGCAGCAGAAAGTAAATATATTACACAGTAAGTTGGCACGAACCGGCAATAGAAAACAGGCCGGAATGATCCGGCCTGTTCAATGGACAATGGGTATTATTTATTGGATTGGTAACACTCGCGGCAATAGACAGGTTTTCCGGCGGTAGGACGGAATGGAACCTGAGTTTCAATACCGCAAGCGGTGCAAATAGTATCAAACATTTCACGTTGCGGACGTGTGGTGCTTCCTGCACGGTTATTATTTTGGCGTTTTCTGGCTGCACGGCAGTCCGGACAGCGGGAAGGATCATTTTGGAACCCTTTCTCAGCGTAAAAACTTTGTTCTGATGCGGTGAAAATAAAAGTGGTGCCGCATTCTTTGCAGGAAAGGTTTTTATCTTTAAATTCCATGTCTAACCAACCTCCATTAATTGTGTTTGACGCAACAATTGCCTGTCGGTTGGTCAAGACATACTTGCTAGCCATCGAGAGCAATTATATTTGTCATATTAACAATATACCTTGTAGGCATTTAATTGTCAAGACTTGGATATTAATTTTTCTAGTTCATCCAACATATGGGAGAATTTGTTAAGTGTAAGCTCAATAGGCTGGGGTGTGGACATATCAACGCCAGCTTGTTTCAGGATATTGAGCGGGTAATCAGAACCACCACTCTTGAGGAACTCAATATATTGTTGTTCGGCACCAGCGTCGCCATGAAGCAGCTTTTCTGCTAACGTTGTTGCCGCCGCATAGCCGGTGACATATTGATATACATAGAAACTCCAGTAGAAATGAGGGATTCGGGCCCATTCTACATCGATTTCACTGTCAACGATGATTTCAGGACCATAGTATTTGACATTAAGCTCATGCCACATACTGTCAAGCAAATCGGCTGTGAGTGTTTCACCGCTTTCGGCTTTTTCATACATGTTTTTCTCAAATTCAGCAAACATAGTTTGGCGATAAACGGTAGCGCGTACCATTTCCAGATATTGATTCATTAAGTATAGCTTTTTTTGTGTGTCGGTTGTTGTTTTTAAAAGGAAATCGTTTAATAGGATTTCATTGGTAGTAGAAGCTACTTCCGCAGTAAAAATGGAATATTGGGAAGTAGCGTAGGGTTGAGTGCTCTGGCTGTAATAACTGTGAATCGCATGCCCCATTTCATGGGCAAGGGTGCTGACATCTTCAAGTCGGTTATTATAGTTCAAGAGGACAAAGGGGTGGACACTATAGACGCCCCAGCTATAGGCGCCAGTTTGTTTGCCTTTATTCTCATAAACATCGATCCAGCCGGAGGTTAAACCTTTGTTGAGGATATCGGCATATTCAGAGCCGAGTGGGGCAAGGCCGTCGCGTACTAATTTTATTCCTTCGTCATAAGGGATGTGGAATTTTACTGTCTGAACTAAAGGCGTATAAAGGTCATACATGTGGATAGTATCAAGCTGTAATACTTTTTTCTTAAGGGCTATATAGCGATGGAGCGGTTCCAAGTTCTTATTAACGGTGGTGATCAGATTGTCATAAACACTTACCGAAATATTGTTTTCCGATAAGGCGGACTCTAGAGTGGAATTATATTTTCGAGTACGGGAATAGAAAATATTTTTCTTAACATTTCCGGCTAAGGTAGCGGCGAAGGTATTGCGGTAGTTATTATAGGAACTGAATAGTCCGGTAAAGGCTTCCTGGCGAACACGTCGATCTGATGACATGATGAGCAAACGGTAACGGCCTTCGCTAAGAGTTATTTTTTGTCCGTCTTCACCGGTAATATCCGGAAATTTCATATCGGCATGGGCCAACATATTAAAAATAGTTTCGGAAGCTTGAGTTACTTCGACTGCGCGGGATAAGATTTCTTCTTCGGCAGGGGATAAAACATGCTGTTTTTGACGAAGCAGATTGCCAAAGTAAAAGCTGTATTCAGCCAATGACGGTTCACGCCGAAAAGCGGATAGCGTATCTTCCGGCATAGCGAGAATCTCGGGTTCGATAAAAGCAGTGGCGGCACCTATTTCAGCAAGCAAAGCCTCAGTCTTGCCAACGAGGGCCTGATATTTGGCGTTAGCTGAGTTTTCATCTCGCTGCAAACGGGCGTAAGCAAATAGTTTGCCGGCCAGAATATTGATTTCATCTCGCAGTTTTAAGCAAGCAAGAAGCTGTTCTGGTGATTGGGATAAGGTTCCTTGATATTTACTAAAGTCAGGCAGGGAGCTTTTTACCTTATCGAAATCGGTTTGCCATGATTGTTCGTTAGTATAAATATCTTCTACTCGCCACTTATATTCAGATGGTATTTCATCGCGAGTTGGCAGTGATTTAGACGTTTTCGTCATACATAAGACACTTCCTTTCAATCATTGAATCTGCAATGTAAAGTATATATATTAGGGCTAGTATGTGGTATTTCCTGGTTTGGCATGCCCCTGCACAGAATATTTTTTATTGCTGATTCGCCTGCTTTCAGACGGGTTACAACCCAAACATAGCAGGTTCTTTGTTGGCTTTTATACTTATTATACTTTAAAGTATTTGAGAATACCCTCACAGATACTTTCTGCGGCATTATCACGTCCATCTACACTGGATAATAACATTTCTTCAACCGGATTGGAAATAAAAGCTACTTCCACAAGAATTGACGGCATGTTGGTATAACGCAATACATATAAGCTGGCAAACCGTGCGCCGCGGTTTTTGGTGCCTAGTTTTTCAACTAAGCTGCGTTGTACTAAATTGGCCAGTTTTATTGACTCTTTATCACCATAGTGGAAAGTAGTAGTGCCGGCGGTAGTAGGGCTGGTAAAGGAGTCATTATGAATGCCAACAAAAATATCTGCTTCCGCCTGATGGGCGGCTTCCACTCTTGCTCCCAGTTCTTCCTTTGATGTTGCGGCAGCATAGGCTACCTCGGTATCAGTATCCCTCGTCATGACGACAGTAGCTCCGTTTTTTTCAAGTTTTTCTTTGAGCAGTAAGGCGATAGCCAATGTATTATCTTTTTCTTTGGTACCTGTCGGACCTAGGGCTCCAGGGTCGTTGCCGCCGTGACCGGGATCAATGCAAATTACTTTGCCGGCTAGGCGGGTATTTTCATCCTCGCTTCTTTCGTCAGCAGGATTATCGATTGGCAGGGGCGGCATAGATGAGTCTTTGGAATTGATAAGAACCAATTCGCGTTGGGCATCATAGCGAATTCCCCATTTGAGCATTTGGGCCATATTACGAAGAGTTATTAATAGATCACGGTTAACGCGGGCATTGCCAGGCAAATAACGCCCATCAATCATAATCCGCATAATTTTCACCATCCTCATGTTTGCCTTTAAACAGTGGACCAAAGTTGTCATAAGCCCAGTTTTTTCTTATTCTATCCTATGCAGAGCTATTTTAGGAGGTGAATCGACGGGTACAAACTGGCGGCAGGAATTTGACAAGATGTCATGAAACGACTATACTTGCAGGGAGATTAAGGAACGGAGACATGCTATGAAAATTTTGTTATCAACATTAAATGCTAAGTATATTCATTCATCGTTAGCACTAAGGTGTTTGGCTGCTTTTTGCAAACGTGACGGACATGATATAATGGTTCGTGAATATACCGTGAATAATGGGTTGTTGGAAGTACTGAGTGATATCTATCCTTGGCAGGCGGATGTAATTGGTTTAGCCTGTTACATTTGGAATATTGAGGCCAGTTTGGAGTTGGCCAAATTAATTAAAAAAGTACAGCCAAATGCTGTTATTGTCTTAGGTGGGCCGGAGGTTTCTTATCAGCCGGAAGATATTTTGCTCCAGCATGATGCTGTTGACTATATTATTCTAGGTGAAGGTGAGCAAACACTGGCAGCCTTACTTACAGCGCTGAATAACAAGGGATCTGTTACGGATATTCCAGGTGTTGCTTGCCGGAACAATCTAGCGGCAGCTAAACCCCAATTAGTCGCCAATCTTGATGATATTCCTTTTCCTTACAGTCACGAAGACATGGAGAGCTTAAAAGACAAAATATTGTACTACGAAAGTTCGCGCGGCTGTCCGTTTGCTTGTCAATATTGTCTGTCAAGTGCTACTTCCGGCGTGCGGTTTTTTAGTCAGGAGCGAGTATTGCGTGACCTTGCCTTTTTTATTGAGCATGATGTTAAACAAGTTAAGTTTGTTGACCGCACATTTAATGCTCACAAAGATCATTACTTTCCAATCATGAAGTTTTTGGCCGCACAAAATTGCCGAACTAATTTTCATTTTGAAATTGCGGCCGATATTTGGGATGATGAAGTATTAGAATTTTTACGTGATGTTCCGCCTGGCAGGTTTCAATTCGAAATAGGTATTCAATCAACCAATGAACAAACATTAGCGGTAATCAAACGACATAACAATTGGCCCAAAATTGTTAAACATGTTGGTCAAATCAGGGGCTATGGCAATATTCATCTCCATCTAGATTTGATTGTGGGCTTGCCCTATGAGACCATCAGCAAATTTGCCAAATCATTTAATGATGTTTACCAGTTACAGCCAGATATGCTGCAGATTGGGTTTCTCAAGCTGCTCAAGGGTTCTGGCATTAGGCGGAATTCTGTTGACCACGGATATATTTACATGGACAGCGCTCCGTACGAAGTATTAGCAAATAACTATATGGATTATAGTCAGATTAGAAAACTAAAGATTTTAGAAGAAGTTTTTGAACAAGTATATAATACCGGGCGTTTCCGTTATACGCTGCCATGGCTTATTACTAAGAGTGGCAGAGGCGCTTTTGATTTTTATTATCAATTAACCTGTTTTTGGGAAGAACGTGGCTACCATCTGGTTGCTCACAGTGCTAAGACTATATATAAGTATCTAGCTGATTTTTGCGCGACCTTCTTTCCTCAGGTGCTGCGCGAATGTCAGGAGTTTTTGAAGTTCGATGCGCTGATGAGCGAGATGGGGACGATCCGGCCTGAATTTTTGCCATGGAACCAACTGCATCAGGCAACTGCCGATAAGTGGTCAGAAGCTAAGACGGCTTTTTGGCGCGATAGCGATCGTGTCCGCCGTTATTTGCCTGACTATGAATTTACGACATGGCGGGATATTAAAAAGCGATATCATATTGAAGTCTTTTCCGTAGATATTCCCTCTTATTTACAAGGGAAAGAAAGTTTGATCAGTCGAGAAGTCGCAGTGCTTTTCTCATATCAGAATGTAAAACCCTCTTATCAGGTGATTCATCATGATGACTTCTGGAGTTAGATATAATACATATTCCGAATACCTGCGCAAGCGGTATGGACAGAAGGTATATAAACTACCGATTAGCCTGCCGGTAACCTGCCCAAACCGTGACGGTCAATGCGGTTATCATGGCTGTGTATTTTGCGGCGAAATTGGCGCAGGTTATGAAAACCTGCCAGCTTCGCTGTCTGTCAGCGACCAGATAGCCGCTAACAAGGCGCATATTGCGCCAAAATATAAAGCGAGAAAATTTATTCCTTACTTTCAGAATTTCAGCAATACCTATTTACCAGTAGATAAGCTAAAACATCATGTCATTGAGGCCTGTCAGGAAGAAGATATTGTGGCTATTGCGCTAGCTACCAGGCCTGATTGCGTCAATGACAGCTACCTGGAGATGCTGGCTGCTATCAGAGATGAGTATGGAGTGGATATCAGTATTGAATTGGGGTTGCAGACCGTTAACTATCATACATTAGAGAAGATTAATCGTGGTCATACGCTGGCTGAATTTATTGATGCCACTCAAAGAATCAAATACTGGTCGATGGATGTATGCGCTCACCTCATTGTAAACCTCCCCTGGGACGGTATGGCTGATGTGATTGAAAGTGCAAAAATAGTTTCAGCTCTGGGAGTCAATCAGGTTAAATTACATGCTCTCTATATTGTAAAAAACACAGTAATGGCCGACTGGTATCAAAAAGGTGAGATTACACTTATTAGTAAAGAAGAATATGTAGAAAGGGTAGTAACCTTCCTGGAGTATCTTCACCCTGATATTGTAATTCAACGCCTAATTGGTCGCGCGCCAGAAACCAATACTCTGTTTACTAATTGGCAGACTGGCTGGTGGAAAATACGCGAAACGATTGAAGGCGAATTAGTGGCGCGCGATACGTGGCAAGGCAAAAAGTGTACCTATTTAAACGGCTCGGCAGTAAAAAAGTTTCTCTAATCAAAAACAGATCGTTACGAACGAGTTGATTTTATCCTAGCACAAAAATAGTCTGTCTTTCCTAAATTGTGGATGATTTTATATATTCACTGATTGATGAATAAGCCGCTCTATGATTTTGATGCTCACAGAAACGGTAAGAGCGGCCTTACTTTTTGTATCATATCTAACCAGCAGCAGAAGTATAACTTAATTTTTAAAGAAGCCAAGCGTATTATATAAAAAAACTTACTCTTCTGTAATTTTATAAAGGCATTTACAAAGATAACTATTGTTGTTAATATTATACTGCATTTGAAATGTAAGGAGAGTGTAGTATTCATAATGAGAAAGCTTCAACTGTTAGAGCAGATAGATAAACTTTCATCTCTGCTTCATAGTAATGACCTGAAAGAACTTAATTTTACTACAAGTACAATTAATGAAATGTATCAAAAACTAGATGCTTTGACTGAAGAATATATTAAATGCTATTGCTAGACATCGTTGATGCGATGTCCCAGGCTGTCGACAAAGTATTGTCGATAGCCTTTTTATTTATTATGATTATCTGT
>NZ_JBYKYF010000285.1:0-3977 GCF_057736855.1 Sporomusa sp. | reverse complement strand
GGGTTATTTATTGCTAAAATTCTCAAATATACTTTTGGTATCGGCGCGATAATTGTACCGTTAGTATTTTTGATAATTGGGCTAAAGTACATTGTAGCGAAAAGCCCAATTATTTATTCCGTTAAATTTTGGGGTTTATTGCTTTTCTATGTTGTAGTTTTAGCCATTTATCACCATATAAAGATTCCAGTAGGCCAGGAAATTATGCCTGACAGTTTGGTGAGTGGCGGCGGTTTTACCGGAGGGGTGTTGCTTTTTGCTCTGCGTAAATTGTTAGGCGTACATGGTTCGATTATTGTTTTAGCTGCTATGTTGCTTTGTTCAATATTGTTGATTACAACTTGGTCTCTGGCTTCAGCATTACTGACGGTGAAAGGTAAGGCGGTCGATAGTTTGCTTTCCGCGAGGGAAGCCATTGCCGCATCAGCTGAAACTATTTTTTCGAAAGAAGAAGAAGAGATTAGCGTTAGGACTTCTTTTTATGATCAGCAGCGAGACAACATGCCTGACATGAAACACGAAATACCGAAAAAAGAAATCAAAAGAGAAATCAACTCTCAAGAAGTTTCTCCTCCTCAAACTGAACGTGAACCAGACTCTTTTGTACCGGTTAGGTCTGGACTGACGGAAACACATACATCATATAATTTACCGCCGCTATCGATCTTAAAAAAACCAAATCGTCCACGTTTAACGAAGGTATCGAAAGAAGTTGCTGATAATGCTCGCATACTGGAACAGACGTTAGATAGCTTTGGTGTAAGTGCAAAAGTAATCAATACTTGCCAAGGTCCGACAGTTACCCGCTATGAGCTTGAACCTGCCCCTGGCGTAAAAGTAAGCAAAATAGTAAATTTGTCAGACGATTTGGCCCTAAAACTGGCAGCGTCAGGAGTTCGTATTGAAGCTCCTATTCCAGGTAAAGCGGCTATTGGCATTGAAGTTCCTAACAAAGAATTATCTGGTGTGGCCTTGCGAGAAGTATTAGAAACGAATGAATTCCTGAATTCTTCTTCCAGTTTAACCGTAGCATTAGGCAAAGATATTGCAGGACAGCCAATTGTTGCTGATCTGGCTAAGATGCCGCATTTGCTAGTTGCGGGGGCTACTGGTTCTGGTAAAAGTGTTTGTATCAACACGTTGATAACCAGTGTACTTTTTAAAGCTCGGCCGGATGAAGTAAAATTAGTCTTAATTGACCCCAAAATGGTAGAGCTATCTAACTACAATGGTATACCGCATTTGCTAACTCCGGTAGTGACAGATGCCAAAAAAGCGGCAGCTGCCTTAAACTGGGCTGTACAGGAAATGGAACGCCGCTATGAAGTTTTTGCTACTGCGGGAGTACGTGATATTGCACGGTATAATGAGCTTCATCATGATAGTCGCTTGCCTTTAATTTTAATAATCATTGATGAGCTTGCTGACTTGATGATGGTAGCTCCTGTCGATGTTGAGGATGCCATTTGTCGTTTGGCACAAAAAGCCAGGGCAGCAGGGCTGCACTTGGTATTGGCGACACAGCGTCCTTCCGTCGATGTCATTACAGGTACCATTAAGGCTAATGTGCCTTCTCGTATTTCTTTTGCTGTTTCATCTCAGGTTGATTCGCGGACAATCTTAGATACTGCCGGGGCCGAGAAACTATTAGGTAAAGGGGATATGTTATTTTACCCTGTGGGGGCATCAAAGCCGCTTAGAGTGCAAGGGGCCTTTATCTCCGACAGCGAAGTAGAAGCCTTGGTAACTTATATTAAAGAGCAGGCCGAGCCGGAGTATGATGATGGCATAACCACGGTTGAGACCTCCAATGCCAATAAAGAAGAACACAATCTTTTTGAGGATGAACTTTTGGAAGATGCCATACGTATGGTATTGGAAACCGGACAGGCTTCTGTATCTATGCTGCAACGTAAATTTCGTATTGGATATACACGCGCAGCAAGGTTAATTGATACTATGGAAGAAATGAAAATCGTCGGGCCCAATATTGGCAGTAAAGCACGTGAAATTATTATGACTTCTGAGCAAGTTAATGCAAGATATTTTAATAAATAAACTCTAAATAACTCTCTTTATATGCTTAGCGCATTTTTTTGCAGGGTAGAATAGTAGTGGTGATGTATTTGCATAGTGTTATTAGTTTAGACGCAGCTCTTGCCCTGGATAGACCGATCTTTATTGATGTGCGTTCCCCGGCAGAATATGAAACAGGGCATATACCTGGAGCTATAAACATTCCCTTACTTACTAATGATGAACGGGTTCAAGTAGGAACGATTTATAAGCAAGTAGGTGCTGAAGAAGCCAAACAGCTTGGCTTGCATTTGGTTTCTGCAAAATTGCCTGATATCGTTGGACAAGTTCGCCAACTTCGTGAGTCAGGGAGAAAAATTATTGTATATTGTTGGCGAGGGGGAATGCGCTCTAAATCGGTAGTTACTGTGCTGGAATTAATGGGAATTGTGACTTCCCAGCTTTCTGGTGGCTATAAAGCGTATCGTCAATTTGTGTTAAATAGGCTAAAAGATTTCAATATTAAACCTGTAATTATTGTTCTTTGCGGTTCGACAGGAACTGGGAAGACGCAAATTCTAAATAAATTGGAAAAGGCAAGCATTCCTGTAATTAATCTGGAAAGGCTAGCCAATCACCGCGGGTCGGTCTTTGGACATATTGGTTTAGGTAGACCAGCAACAGCTCAAAATTTTGATGCAGAATTACTAATGGCGTTGGAAAAATTAAATACACAGCCTTATATCGTGGTCGAATGTGAAAGTAAGCGTATTGGTAATGTTTATTTGCCCGACAATTTGTTTAATGCTATGAAACAAGGAAAAAGGATTTTAGTGACAGCAACCATTGACGTACGGGTAGAGCGATTAATTCAGGAGTATTTACAGTTTTCTCATAATAACGCTGAAGGAATCGTTGCTGCTATTGAATCATTGCGCAGACGTCTTGGTAATAAGAAAACTGATTACTTGTTGACAGAATTCAATGCAGGTAAGGTTCATAGTGTCGTCAAGATACTACTTGACGAGTATTACGATCCTGTTTATGGGTACGGGAAGTCAGACCCAGCTATGTATGATTTAGTAGTAAGCACAGATGATATAGAGCAAGCAACGGAAAAAATAATCCAATACTTACAACAGTTTGGGAGGTAGTTGGTTTGCAAACAGTAGGGGAAATTTTACGTGCTGAGCGTCTAAAGAAAAATCTAACGATTAAAGATGTTGAAAGTGCAATAAGTATTAGAGCTCTGTATCTTAATGCTATTGAGGAAGGCAACTATAATATTATCCCCGGCGAAGTATATGTAAAAGGCTTCATCCGTAATTATGCAACTTTTTTAGGGCTTGAACCTCAGCGGATCATGGAGATATACTATCAAAATAAAGGGCAGGTTACAGAGAATGTGCCGGAAAACAGCCAACAAGAAGAACAGGCTCCCCAATCATCTCCAAGCGGCAATGTCTTACTAAAATGGCTTGGGGTAGCTGTTGTTGTGGCAGCGGTTGTTGGTGGAGTGGCGTGGTGGATGTCAAGCACAAGCAGTCAAAAAATGGAGCCTACTCCACCCCCTCAGTCGGCAGCCCCCAAACAGCCAGAGCAGGCAACGCAGCAACAGACTTCTAATCCGACGCCAGCAGCGCAGTCTGTTGTACCAGCCAATCCTGCTACTGCAAAAGTTATTATAAACGTTAAATATAATTCTCCATGTTGGACACAAATTGTAGCCGATGGTAAGCCAATTTATGAAGGTACTCCGAAAATTGGTGAATCGATTACATGGGAAGCCGCTAATAATATAACAGCCAAGTTTGGTAACGCAGGAGCCGTTGATTTGGTATATAACGGAAATTCGGTAGGGAAAATTGGCGGAAATGGTGAAGTGGTTGTAAAAACATTTACATTAACAGGAATAACACAATAGGAATGAGGTAAATTTGCCGATATGACAAATTTCTTGC